>DASXLB010000003.1 GCA_036496585.1 Vicinamibacterales bacterium | reverse complement strand
CGGCGCACGGTGAAAGCCGGGGACAGCGCCTTGTCTTTTTATGAACGCTGACAGGATCGCGATCTATCCCGGCTCGTTCGACCCGCTGCACAACGGTCACGTCGACATCATCCAGCGCGGCTCGCGGCTGTTCGACCGGATTGTCGTCGCCATCCTCCTCAACATCGAGAAGGCGCCGCTCTTCAGCGTGCAGGAGCGCGTCGACCTCGTCCGCGACGTCTTCCGCGACAATCCCAATGTCGAGGTGGACACCTTCGACGGCCTGCTGGTCGAGTACGCTCGCCGCAAGGGGGCCGGCGTGATCGTGCGCGGACTGCGCGCCGTGTCGGACTTCGAGTACGAGATGCAGATGGCGCTCATGAACCGCCACCTCAATCCTGTCGTCGAAACCGTGTTCATGATGCCGTCGGAAACCTATACCTACGTGAGCTCGCGGATCGTCAAGGAGGTCGTCGCGCTGGGCGGCTCCGTGACCAACCTCGTGCCGACGATTGTCGAATCCCGGCTCCGCGACAAGCGGCTCGGCCGGCAGACCTTGAGGGCCTGATCGATGGAACTCGCCGCCCGCACCGCCCGGATTGCCATGTCGCCGACGATGAAGGTCACGGCCGACGCGCTGAAGATGAAGGCCCAGGGGATCGACATCGTCGACTTCGGCGCCGGCGAGCCGGACTTCCCGACCCCGCCGCACGTCTCGGCCGCGGCCCACCGCGCCATCGACGACAACTTCACGAAGTACACCACCAACTCCGGCACCGAGGATCTCAAGAAGGCGATCGTCGAGCGGCATCGCCTCGACAACGGCGTCGAGTACTCGACCGCGGAAGTGATCGTCAGCGCCGGCGGCAAGCAGGCTCTCTACAACAGCATCCTGGCGCTCTTCGGCCCGGGCGACGAGGTGATCACCCACATGCCCGGCTGGCCGACGCTGGTCGAGCAGGTCAAGCTCGCCGAAGCGACGCCGGTCATCGTCCGGACGCACGTCGAGAACGGCTTCACCGTCACGGCCGACGCGATCCTCGGCGCCGTCACGCCGCGCACGAAGGGGATCATCATCAACTCGCCCGGCAACCCGACCGGCGCGCTCATCTCCGAGGCCGACGTCGCGGCGATCGCTGACGTCGCGGCCAAGCGCGGCATCTGGGTGCTGCTCGATCTCTGCTACGACCGGCTCGTCTACGATCCCGTCCCGCACAACATCATCGGCGTGCTCTCGAACCGACTGCGGGAGCGCGCCGTGCTTTGTGGCTCGGCCTCGAAGGCGTACGCGATGACGGGGTGGCGCTGCGGCTGGGTCGTCGGGCCGAAGAGTCTGATCGGCGCCTGCAACGCCATCCAGAGCCACTCGACCTCGAACGCCTGCTCGATCTCGCAGCGCGCCGCCGAAGCGGCGCTGCGCGGCCCGCAGGGCTGCGTCACCGAGATGCTCGACGAGTACCGGCGGCGCCGCGATCAGCTCTCGATCTGGCTGTCGGCCGATCCGCGCATGCGGATGGTCAAGCCGGCTGGCGCCTTCTACATGTTCCCGGACGTCTCCGAATTCCTGTCGCCGGACGGCATCCGCACGTCCGGCGAACTGGCGGCGGCGCTCCTCAGCGAAGCGCACGTCGCGCTGACGCCGGGGGAGGCGTTCGACGCGCCCGGTTTCCTGCGCATCTCATACGCCACGTCGTTGAAGGAATTGGAGCGCGGCTCACAGCGCATTCTCGAGTTCCTGGCGAGCCGTTCGGTTCGTGCCGCTTCAGTCTGATCTGCTCGACGCCCTGCGCGACGTGGTCGGCGCGGCACACGTCCGCTTCGACCCGGTCTCGCTCGAGATCTACGGCGCCGACGCGCTGAAGCGCGGACATCCGCCCGATGCGGTCGTCCTGCCCGACGGCGCCCACCAGGTGGCGGCCATCGTCCGGCTGTGCGCTGCGCGCGGCGTCCCGTTCGTGCCGCGCGGCGGCGGGACGGGGTACACCGGCGGTGCGGTGCCGGTTCGCGGCGGCCTCGTCATCTCGATGGAGCGGATGAACCGCATCCTCGAGATCGACGAAGACAACCTGATCGCCGTCGTCGAGCCCAACGTGATCAACGGCGATCTGCAGGCGGCGGTGGAGAAGCTGGGCCTGTTCTATCCGCCCGATCCCGCCTCGCTCAAGACGTCGGTGATCGGCGGCAACGTGGCCGAGTGCGCCGGCGGACCGCGCGCGTTCAAGTACGGCACGACCAAGCAGTACGTGCTCGGCCTGCAGGCGGTGCTGGCCAACGGCGACATCATCGAGACCGGCGGCAAGACCGTGAAGAACGTCGTCGGCTACGACCTCACCCACCTGCTCGTCGGCTCCGAGGGGACGCTGGCGATCATCACCCGGATCATTCTCCGGTTGATTCCGAAGCCGCCGGCGCAGGCGACGCTGCGCGCGACGTTCGCGACCGTCGAAGCGGCGGCGCGGGCGGTGACCAACGTGATCGCCGCGCGCGTCATGCCGGCGGCGCTCGAGCTGATCGACGGCGACTCGCTCGAGGCGGTTGCGACGTATCTGAAAGGGGAGCGGCTGGCGCCACCGGGGACGGGGGCCCTCCTGCTGCTCGAAGTCGACGGCCTGGCCGAGGCGGTCGCCGAAGAAGCGCGCCGCGTCGAGCAGGCCTGCCGCGACGCGGGCGCGACCGAGATCCTGCGGGCTCGAGACACGGCCGAGCGCGAGAACCTCTGGCGCGTGCGCCGTGAGCTGTCCTTCTCGCTGAAGACGATCACGCCGATCAAGTTCAATCACGACGTCGTCGTACCGAAGGGTCGGATCCCGCAGCTGTTCGGGCTGGTCGGCCGGTTGAAGCGCGACTACCGGCTGCGCATCCCGGCCTTCGGCCATGCCGGCGACGGCAACATCCACGTCAACATCATGGTGACGCCCGGCGACGAAGATGAGCTGCGCCGCGCGCATGAGGCCGAGCGGGTGCTGTTCGAAGGGGTCGTGGCGCTCGAAGGGGCGATCAGCGGTGAGCACGGCATCGGCTTCGTGAAGGCGAAATACCTGTCGATCGGGCTCGACGAGGCGACGATTGCGGCGATGATGCGGGTCAAGCAGGCATTCGACCCGGCGGGGCTGTTGAACCCAGGCAAGATCTTTCCGTGAATCCAACCGACCTTCGCGGCATCCTCCAATACGTTCCGCGCTACCGCGAGCGGACGTTCGTGCTCGCCGTCGACGGCACGATCGTCACCGACGAGAACTTCGGGCGCATCCTGCTCGACGTGGCCGTGCTGCGGTCGCTGAGCATTCGCGTCGTCCTCGTGCACGGCGCCTCGGCGCAGATCGCCGAGCTCGGCGCGGCACGCGCCGTCGTGCCGAGCGACCTGGAGGGTGGGGGGATCACCGACGCCGCGACGCTCGAGCTGGCGCTGACGGCCTCGACGCGGCTCTCGCACGAGATTCTCGAAGGGCTCGCTGTCACCGACCTGCGCGCCGCGGTCACCAACGCCATCGTCGCGCATCCGGCGGGCATCCTGCACGGCATCGATCAGCAGTTCACCGGCCGCGTCGAACGGGTCGACGCCGAGATGCTGCAGGCACTCCTGGCGCAGGGCGTGGTGCCGGTGATCCCGCCGCTCGGCTTCGACGGCGACGGCCGCACCTATCGCGTCAACTCCGACGCTGCGGCCGTGGCCATCGCCGACGCGCTCAAGGCGATCAAAGTGATCTTTCTCACCAGCGCCAGCGGACTGTTCGTGCGCGGCGAACTGCTGCGCCAGGTGAGCGCCGACGATCTCGAGGCGACCTTCAAGCAGCGCCGCGACGAGATCCTGCCCGAGAGCCTGTCGAAGGCGCAGTGGGCGGTCGCCGCGTGCCGGGCCGGCGTCGAGCGTGTGCACATCGTCAACGGGCGGGAAGAAGAGGGGCTGCTGGCCGAAGTATTCTCCAACGAGGGAATCGGCACCCTGGTGCACGCCAACGAATACCGGCAGATCCGGCCGGCCCGGAAGAAGGACGTGCAGGCGATCCAGGCGCTGATCCGACAGGGCGTCGAGGCAGGCGAGCTCGTCGAGCGGACGCGCGCCAGCATCGAGCAGTCGATCGGCGACTACTACATCTTCGAGATCGACCGGAACCCGGTCGCGGCGGTCGCGCTGCACATCGATGCTGCGAGCCGGACGGGGGAACTGGCGTCGCTCTACGTGAGCCACGCCCACGAACATCAGGGGATCGGCCGTACGCTCGTGCAGTTCGTCGAGGCGCGCGCCCGGGAGCTGGGCCTGTCACGGCTGTTCGCGCTGTCGACGCAGGCCTTCACCTACTTCCAGTCGAAGGCCGGATTCGTGGAAGGCGCGCCCGACGACCTGCCGCCGGGGCGACGCGAGAAGTACGATCGGAGCGGCCGGCGATCGAAGGTCCTGGTCAAGCCGCTGAAGAGCTCGGCTACGACGTGATCGGCAGGCCTTCGGGATTGATCCTGGCGATCTGGGGTTCGAGGTTCATCGCCAGCCTGCTATACGGCGTCGTGCCGACGTCCTCTCAAATGCCGCCGCCGCGATCCTGATCGTGGCGAGCGGGCTCGCCGCCGCGCTCATGCCGGCCGTCCGGGCCGGCCGCGCCGATCCAATCGCCGCACTGCGCGCGGAGTAGAGGCGCTCAGCCGCCCCAGGGGGACTCGCCG
Organism: Vicinamibacterales bacterium; assembly: GCA_036496585.1. Lineage (NCBI taxonomy): Bacteria > Pseudomonadati > Acidobacteriota > Vicinamibacteria > Vicinamibacterales > Vicinamibacterales bacterium. The sequence goes on along the minus strand of DASXLB010000003.1, from coordinate 64,685 downwards.
ATCCCCATGATCGAGCACGCCACGATCACGTTGAGCCCGAGCGCTCGGGCTCGCTCGAGCACGGCGTCCTCGTCGGCGCCAGGATTCAACCAGATTTCAGGCACCCCCTTCTTGGCGAGGTCGTCGAGGATCTTCACGCCGATGTGCCCCGGCACGTAAACCGTCGCCATGTCGATTGCTTCCGGCACGTCGAGCACCGAAGGATACGTCTTGTGGCCCTCCACCTCGGCTTCGTTGGGATTGATCGCCAGGACCTTGTAGCCCTGCCGTTCGAAGGCGCGCAGCGCCCGATTGCCGAACTTGGCGCGATTGGACGAGGCGCCGATGACCGCGACGGTCTTCATGCCTCGATTGTAACTGGCATAATGGGGCCGTATGGCCACGCTTACCGAAGTGCTGGCCGAGCGGACCACGGAAGCGGCGTCCGAGCTGGTCGAGCCGATCGCGAGAGATCGAATCCGCTGCTACGCCTGCGGGCACGCGTGCCCGATTCCCGAGGGTGCGTCCGGCGTCTGCAAGGTGCGATTCGTCGAGGGCGGACGGCTGCGCGTACCCTGGGGCTACGTCGGCGGCGTGCAGTGCGATCCGATCGAGAAGAAGCCGTTCTTCCACGCCCACCCGGGGGCGCTCGCGTATTCGTTCGGGATGCTCGGCTGCGACCTTCACTGCTCGTACTGCCAGAACTGGGTCACGTCGCAGGCCCTCCGCGATCCGAACGCGACTGCGCCGCCGTCCGACGCGTCGCCCGCCGCGCTCGTCGCCGACGCCCGCCGCCTCGGCGCGCGGGTGGTCGTCTCGACCTACAACGAGCCGCTCATCACCGCGGAGTGGGCCGTCGAGATTTTCCGGCACGCGCGCACTGCCGGACTGATGACGGGCTTCGTCTCCAACGGCAACGGCACCGATCGGGTGCTGAGCTACATCAGGCCGTACATCGATCTCTATAAGGTCGATCTCAAGAGCTTCGACGATCGGCACTACCGGCAGCTCGGCGGCCGGCTTGATCCGATCCTGTTCACGATCCGTCGGCTGCACGAGATGGGTGTATGGGTGGAGCTCGTCACGCTGCTGATTCGAGGCTTCAACGACAGCGACGACGAACTGAGGCGGCTGACGGCGTTCGTCGCGTCGGTGTCGCCGCTGCTGCCCTGGCACGTGACCGCGTTTCACAAGGACTACCGGATGAGCGATCCCGAGAATACGACGCCCGAGATGCTGATGCGGGCGGCGGCGTTTGCGCAGGATGCCGGTTTGAAATACGTCTATGCCGGCAACCTGCCAGGCCACGTCGGAGATCTCGAGAACACGCGCTGCCATCAGTGCTCGGCGCTGCTCGTCGAGCGCTATGGATACCTGGTTCGCTCCTACCGGATCACGTCGTCTGGCGCGTGTCCCGATTGCGGCACGGCGATTCCCGGCCGCTGGGGGGCCGCCTTCGAAGGGCAGATCGCCTCGTCACCGTTCCTGCCGGGGCGGCGCCTGCGAGTGCTTTAGTACGCGCGTGACAGGCGCATCGAGTTGGGTACAATCCAGCGGCATGAGACTTTTTGTCGTCGGTGCGGTGTGTGTGCTGGTTGCGGGCTGCGCGAGGGCGCAGGCGCCTGGAGCAGGGCAGGCTGGCACGACGGCACAGCCGAACGCCTACTTCGACAACGCCGGCCGTCCCGACGTGCTGGCCGGCGGGGTGCGGATGATTCCGATCACGACGCCCGCCGGCAGTTTCAAGGTGTGGACCAAGCGGGTCGGCAGCAATCCGCGCATCAAGGTGCTGCTCCTGCACGGCGGTCCCGGCGTCACACACGAGTATCTCGAGGCGTTCGACAGCTATTTCCCCGGCGCCGGCATCGAGTACTACTACTACGATCAGCTCGGTTCGTACTATAGCGACCAGCCGGACAAACCGGAACTGTGGGAGCTGCCGCGCTTCGTCGAGGAAGTGGAGCAGGTCCGCCAGGCGCTGGGCCTGACGAAGGACAACTTCTATCTCTTCGGCCAGTCGTGGGGCGGCCTGCTCGCCGCCGAGTACGCGCTCAAGTATCAGCAGAACCTGAAGGGGCTGGTCATCTCCAACATGATGATGAGCATCCCGCAGTACAACGAGTACGCGCAGAAGGTGCTGATGCCGGCGATGGATCAGACCGCGCTGGCCGAGATCAAGGAGCTCGAGGCGGCGGGGAAGTACGAGGATCCGCGCTACATGGAGCTGCTCATCCCGAATTTCTACACCCAGCACCTGCTCCGGATGCCGCCCGATCAGTGGCCTGATCCGGTCACGCGTGCGTTCAAGCACGAGAACCCGAAGATCTACGTGCCGATGCAGGGGCCGAGCGAGATGGGCGCCAGCGGCAAGCTCGCCAACTGGGATCGCACCAAGGACATCCACAACATCGCGGTGCCGACGCTCGTCATCGGCGCCAAGTACGACACGATGGACCCGGCCCACATGGAGTGGGTGGCCAAGCAGCTGCCCAAGGGACGCTTTCTGTTCTGTCCCAACGGCAGCCACCTCGCCGAGTACGACGACCAGCAGACCTACTTCCGCGGCCTGATTTCCTTCATCCTCGACGTGGATGCGGGAAAGGCGTAGGCTTACAGTGTTCGCGCCGGAGGTTCCATGCGCCGCCTCGTCCGACCGTTTCTGATCGCCGTGCTGGTGGCGGCGTCCGCGCTGACCGCGGCGGCACAGCGCCGCTGGAACATGTCGCCGATCGACGTGCCCATCGATGCGGCCCCCAACTACGACGGGCGCTACGTCTTCGCCCGGCTCAGCTTCACCACCGGCCCCGGCGGCTACTACTACGGCGGCCTGCCGGCGTGGGCGCACGGCTACCTGCCGATTCGCGAAGGCTCCAGAGCCGAGAACAACATCGTCAGAATTCTGAACGCGGTCACCGACATGAACCCGCACGTCGACGGCACGCGGGTGGTGAACATCGGCGATCCGGCGCTGTTCCAGTACCCCGTGGTCTACGCGACCGAACCGGGGTTCATGGAGCTCTCCGACAAGGACGTCATCGCGATGCGCCAGTACCTGCTGAAGGGCGGGTTCATCATCTTCGACGATTTCCGTGGGCCATACGACTGGGAGAACTTCACCGAGTCGATGCAGCGCGTGCTGCCGGGCGAGCACCTGCGCGAGATTCCGCTCACGCATCCGATCTTTCACTCGTTCTTCGACATCCAGACGCTGCAGTTCCACCAGGCCTACGACCGCGGCACGCCGATGTTCTTCGGCCTGTCCGACCACGACAATCCGAACAAGCCGCTCCAGATCATCGCCAACTACAACAACGACGTCTCGCAGTACTGGGAGTGGTCGGATACGGGGTTCGCGCCGATTGATCTCTCCAACGAGGCGTACAAGCTCGGGGTCAACTACATCATCTACTCGATGACCCATTGAGCCCCGGCGCGGGGACGGGCTACTTGCCGGTGCAGCTGTCGCCGAACGGGGTCAACCTCTCGGCGTCGACGACGACCACGTTCTCGGCAGGATCCGGGGCACTGCCGCTCATGCCCGCCGCGCTGCTTCCGCCGCCGACGACCACCCGCCCGCCCTTGAATTTCATCCCCGGCTCGATCAGCGCCGACTTCTTGATAATCCCGACGATCTCCACGTGCATCCCGTCGTTCTTCTTCACGAGCTCGATCACGTCCTTCTTGCCCTCGACCCGAAACGACTTGCTGTGGATCGGGATGCCTGTGGTCGTATCGGGCTGGCGCACGTCGTAGGCGCGGATGACGCGCCCCTTCAGGCAGCCCTCGATCGTCGCTCGAAGCGAGTCGTTCGGCACCTTGGGAAGCGTCTCCTGGGGCTGCGGTTCCTGAGCTTGGGGAGCCTGACGGGGCGGCGCAGCGGCCAGCGGCACGACGGCGAGCAGAAGGGCGAGCGTCAGACGAACGTGCATCGGCAACCTCGAGTGGACGACTGGCATAACCACGATATCACCTTTGATCGACGGTCCAAGCCGTCCAGGCGCCGCGATCCCGACAGGCCGATCGCATTTTCAGATCACCGATCTGCTCACTTCACCGTCCACTTCTGCACGCCGGCTGACACGCCAGCCTGCATGGTCAACTCGAGGCGCAGCGCGCTGGTCGTCACCGGCGCGAAGCGGACGCTGTTGAAGCGATCCCTGGCGACGCCGTACTCCATTGAGGCGTGGACCGGTTTCCACTCGTCCCCTTCCCGGTAGAGGAGGCGCCACGACTGCGGCACGCGCACTCCGCCGCGCCCGGTGTCGTCGAACCAGTAGACCTGCGCTGCCGAGATCGTGGACGGCTTCGCGAACGCCATCTCGATCCATTCCCCGGTGGAGCACGGACGCGCCTGCCCTCCGGAGTCTCCAGGAGGAGCGGGGGGAGCGGACGGGCATCCGTTGCGCGGCCACCAGTCGAAGTACGACGTCGAGTCGTTCGAAGCCGACGGCGTCTCGCCGTCGATGATGTTCTGGATGCGTCTGGTGCTCGGCGAATTCGTCAGCGTCGAGGTGGTGGCCACGGTCGGGTAAGGCGTCGGCTTGGCCGCCGCGTCGGCGGTCGCAATCCACACGGCCATCTGGCCGCGGCCGCGGTTTGCCCAGGTCGCGTAGGGGATGGCGACGAACGGCTGCTGGACCTTGCGCACCTTTCCGGCTGCGTCGTAGGAGAGCCCGAACGCCGGTCCCGTGATCACGTCGACGCCGTTCAGGAGATCGTCGCGAAACGCCGCCTTCAGGGCGCTGGCGCCAGGCAGGACGATGTTCCTGACCTTGCCGTTGGGATTGTCGGGCCACTCGGCGGCATAGACGATCGGACCGCGCTGCAGCGCGACGCGATCGCGATCGGCCGCGACCTTGTCGTGGGCGGCGATGCGCCGGACGGGCATCGGGAGGTTCAGCTCGATCGTGTCGCCGGCGTTCCACGTCCGCGTGATCGCGGCGTAGCCGTCGGCGCCGACCGTGAGCGGGACCGGCGTGGCATTGACCGACAGCGTCGGCGCCGGTGCCGCCGCGTCCGCATAGCGATAGAGATCCGATGGGACCGGCTGCTCGCGCGCCCAGCCGGGAATCCGGACGTCCACGGTGAAGGCGCGCGCGGTGTCTGGCGTCAGTCGGATCGTCACCGCACCGTCCCACGGATAGCGGGTGTGCTGTTCGACCTTCAGCTTGCCACCCGCGAGATCGACGTCGGCGCTGCCGCCGGCGTACAGGTTCACGTAGAGCGTGTCCGCTTTCTTCGCGTAGATGTAGCCGGGCACCGAGGCCATGAAGCGGGTGATGTTGCCGGGGCAGCAGGCGACCCCGAACCACTCCTGCCGCGCATGCTGGCCATTCGACTCGAGCGGGTTCGGATAGAAAAAGGTGTCCCCCTTCAGCGAGACGCCCGAGATAAGCCCGTTGTAGAGCGTCCGCTCCATGATGTCGATGTACTTGGCGTCGCCGTGCAGCAGGAACTGCCGGTGGTTCCAGTAGTCCATGCCGACCGAGGCACACGTTTCGTTGTAGGCCGTCATGTTCGGCAGCTCGTACGGATCGCCGAATCCCTCGTGGCCGGCCGCGGCGCCGATGCCGCCCGTGAGATAGAGCTTCGACTTGACGAGGTTCTCCCAGATGCGATCGCCAGCCGCCTCGATCTTCGCGTCGTTCTCGAGCGCCGCCACGTCCGCCATGCCGGAATACATGTACATGGCGCGGACGGCGTGGCCGACCGGCTCGCTCTGATCGATGACGTGCGCCTGCGCCTGGTTGTACTCGAGTCCGCTGGGGTTGATGGTCTCGCCGGGCGGGACGGTGTCGGGGCCGCGCTGGTCGATCAGGAATCTTGCCAGGGTCAGGTAGTCCTCGCGGCCCGTGACGCGGTACAGCTTCACGAGCGCCATCTCGGTGATCTGATGCCCCGGCCAGATCGTCCGCTTGCCAGGGCCGAAGGTGTTCACCAGCAGGTCGGCCGCCCTGGTGGCCACGTCGAGGAAGTTCTTCTTGCCCGTCGCCTGGTAATGCGCGGCGGCGGCCTCGAAGAGGTGGCCGAGATCGTAGAGCTCGTGGCTGTCGTTGCGCTCGTTCACCCAACGTTGCTTCCCCGACCAGCGGTGCGGGTTCTCCGGATTGATCGTGCGCGTGGTGTAGATGTAGCCGTCGGGCTCCTGCGCCGCGGCGATCTTGGCGATCAGGCCGTCGACGTAGGAGTCGAGCTTCGGATCCGGCTGCACGCTGAGCACGTACGACGCGCCTTCGATCACTTTGTAGAGATCGGTGTCGTCGAACGGATAGCCCGGCGCCTTCATGTCGTGCGCTTCACCGCGCAGCGCCTGTGCCGCGCGCTCGAAGTTGTTGACGCGGCCGCTCTCCTCGCATTTCTGGAACGCAGCCGGGATAGTCACCTTCCGGTTCGTCTCGATCCGCGGCGCCCAGAACACGTCGTCCAGCTTGACCGCCGTGAACGGCACCGGCTGGACGGGATAATCGGGCCGATCCTTCGCCAGCGTCGCGAGCGACGCAAAATGCGTCTGCGCGGCGAAATCGACCAGAAGCGCCGTCAGGATTACCAGCGTGTACCGAAGGATTCTCATTGCGTGCTCCGCGCCGTCTGATGCTCGAGCGCCTGCTGGTCCGGCGGCGACCAGCAGGACCTTCCCCTGCAGGTGCCCTGAGCCGACGCCGCCCCAGTCGTCAGAGACAGCGGGACAAAAACGGGTGCAATGCGCGATACTCCGCTCATGCGGATCTCCTTTGGCAGGCGAATGGTATATCAGAAACTCGCGGTGCTCGGCGCGACGGCTGGCGTGACGGCCGCGCTGGCGGCGCCTCGGCTGAGCGCGGAGCGAACGGTGCGGCAGACATCTGAATCCAGGCGTGCGACCCCGAAGATCGCTGAAACGGCGCAACCGTTGCCGCTCGAAGCGGTGCGGCTGACCGGCGGTCCGCTCAAGCGCGCGCAGGAACTCGACGCGCAGTACCTGCTGGCGCTCGAGCCCGACCGGATGCTGTCGTTCTATCGCACGCGCGCCGGATTGCCGAAGAAGGCCGAGCCGTATGGCGGCTGGGACGGGGAAGGGCGCCAGCTGACCGGGCATATCGCCGGCCACTACCTCTCGGCGATCAGTTACATGTACGCGGCGACCGGCGACGTCCGCTTCAAGCAGCGCGCCGACTACATCGTCGACGAATTGAAGGTTGTGCAGGACGCGCACCAGAACGGCTATCTGGGAGCCATCATGAACGGCGAGCAGGCGTTCAACGACCTGGCCGCCGGCACGATCAAGTCGGCCTCGTTCGATCTGAACGGCCTCTGGTCGCCGTGGTACACGCTGCACAAGACCTACGCCGGGCTGCGCGATGCCTATCACTACACCGGCAACCAGAAAGCGCTCGACATCGAGACCAGGTACGCGGAATGGGCGGCGCAGATCCTGTCGAAGCTGAACGACGAGCAGACGCAGAAGATGCTGGGGACCGAGTTCGGCGGCATGAACGAGGTGCTCGTCGACCTCTATGCCGACACCGGCGATCGGCGCTGGCTCGATCTGTCGTACCACTTCGAGTATCGGGCCGTGGTCGATCCCTGGAAGGAGCACGAGGACGATCTGAGCGGCCTGCACGGCAACGCGACGATTCCCAAGGCCATCGGATCGCTGGCGCGCTTCATCTATACAGGCGACCTGAGCGACGGCTTCGGCTCGGCTTTCTTCTGGGATCGCGTCGTCAAGCATCACACCTTCGCCACCGGCGGCCACGGCAAGGACGAGTACTTCCGCGAGGCCGACCATCTGAGCAACATCGTCGAAGGGCGGACGGCGGAGAGCTGCAACGTCTACAACATGCTCAAGCTGACGCGCGAGCTGTTCGCACTCAGGCCCGACGAGGAGTATGCGGCGTTCCAGGAGCGGGCGCTGTTCAACCACGTGCTCGGATCGATCGATCCAACCGACGGCAGCACCTGCTACATGGTGCCGGTCGGGCAGGGTGTGCGGCGCGAGTATCAGGACCTGCTGCCGACGGCGACCAATCAGGGCAGTTTCACTTGCTGCGTCGGCACCGGCATGGAGAACCACGCCCTGCATGGCTACGGCCTGTATTACACGGCGCCGCAGAAACTGTGGGTGAACGTCTACACGCCTTCAACGGCAGAGTGGAGCGCCGAAGGCGTCAGGGTCGCGATGGACACGACGTTCCCCGAGGGTGACGACGCGAAGATGACGCTGACGCTGGCGTCGCCGAAGACATTCACCGTTGCGATGCGGCGTCCGCAGTGGGCCGGCGAGGGCTTCGGTGTGACGGTCAACGGTCAGGCCGTTGCCGCCTCGTCGATCACGCCGCCCGGCTCGTACGTCGAGCTGACACGCGCCTGGAAGTCCGGTGATACGATCGCGCTGGACATGCCGAAGGCGCTGCGCCTGGAGCGGCTGGCGAACGATCCGCATCGCGCGGCGATCATGTGGGGGCCGCTGGTGCTCGCCGGCGACCTCGGGCCCGAGCCGGCGCGTACCGGGCGCGGCGGCGGCCAGACGCCCGTCAACATCGACATCCCGGTGATCGTGAGCGCCAGCGCGACACCTGCCGACTGGATCAAGCCGGCGGCCGACAAGGCGGGTTCGTTCCGGACGCAAGGCGTCGGGAAACCCCACGAGATCGATCTCGTGCCGTTCTATCGCCTGCACCGGCACGTCTACATGGGCTACTTCGATCTGTATACGCCGTCAGACTGGACGAAAAAGTCCGCTGACGCATCCGCTGCCGTCGATCGCCAGCACCAGATCGAGGCCGCGACGATCGCGTACGTCCGGCCCGGTGATGCCGCGCAGGAGCGCACCTACAACCAGCAGGGGGACAACGCGCCGATTGCGCGCGTCGAGGGGCGCGCCGGCCGCGGCGGCCGGGGATGGTTCTCGTATGACCTGCCGGTCGAGAGCGCCCACCAGAACGTCCTGGTTGTGACGTATCACGCCGACAGCCGGCATCCGCGGTCCTTCGACATCCTCGTCGACGGCCAGGCCGTCGCGCAGGAGCGCTTCGAGGTTGCGAGCGAGGATCGCTTCTTCGACCACGAGTACGAGATCCCGCTGGCGCTGATTCCGCAGGGAAAGGCCAAGGTGACCGTCCGCTTCCAGGCGAGCGGGGGCAGCGACATCGCCACGGTGTACGGCGTGCGCGTGGTGCGTCGCTAGCATCCGCCGTCAGACTGCACTCGTTGTTGTTCAGACCACCATGGCCACCTATACCATCGGCATCGACTACGGCACCAATTCCGTCCGCGCCGTCATCGTCAACACCACCGACGGCAGCGTGGCCGGCGCCCGCGTCTTCGATTACCCGAGCGGCGATCACGGCGTGCTGCTCGACCCGAAGCAGCCCCACCTGGCGCGGCAGAACCCGGCCGATTACATCGAAGGTCTGCGAGCGGCCGTCGCAGGGGCGCTTGCGGAGGCCGAGACCGCCACCGGCGCGTTCAGCCGCGACCAGGTGATCGGCATCGGGGTCGATACGACCGGCTCGACGCCGCTTCCGATCGACGCTCAGGCTCGGCCGCTGGCGATCGATCCCGCGTGGCAGACGAACCTCGCCGCACACGCCTGGCTCTGGAAGGACCACACGTCAGCGGCCGAGGCGGTCGCTCTCACCGAGATCGCCAGGTCCTACAATCCGGAACTGCTCGCGCCGATCGGCGGCACCTACTCGTCCGAGTGGTGGTGGTCGAAGATCTGGCATTGCCTGAAGGTGGCCCCGGACGTGTTCGACGCAGCGGCGAGCTGGGTCGAGCTGGCCGACTTCGTCCCCGCCGTCCTCGCCGGCGTCACCGATCCGCGCGCCATCGTCCGATGCATCTGCGCCGCCGGCCACAAGGCGATGTACTCTGACGGCTGGGGAGGGCTGCCGCCGAAGGCGTTCCTGACGCGGCTCGACCCGAAGCTCGCTGAGTTGCGCGACCGGCTCTACGACAGGGCGCTGCCGCCGGGCACCCCGGCCGGCGCGCTGAGCGCGAACTGGGCGCGCGAATTCAGGCTGCGCGAAGGCATCGCCATCGCGATGGGCGGCTTCGACGCGCACTACGGCGCGGTCGGGTCCGGCATTCGCACTGGCACGCTCGTCAAGATCATCGGCACCTCCACCTGCGACTGCGCGATCGCGCCGGCGTCCACGCCGATGGCCGACGTCCCCGGCATCTGCGGCATCGTCAACGGCTCGATCATGCCCGGCTACTACGGCATCGAAGCGGGGCAATCGGCCGTCGGCGACCTGCTCAACTGGTGGGTCGACGGTATTTGCGACGGAGACGACTCGCTCCACGTGTCGCTGTCCACCGAGGCCGCTGCCCTGAAGCCGGGGGAGTCGGGGCTCGTCGCGCTCGACTGGAACAACGGCAACCGTACGATCCTCGTCGACACTCGGCTGACCGGGCTGATCCTCGGCCAGACGCTGCACACCACCCGCGCCGAGGTCTACCGCGCGCTGATCGAAGGGACGGCGTTCGGCGCCCGCGCCATCGTCGAGCGCATGCGCGAATACGGGGTGCCGATTGAGCGCGTCGTGTGCTGCGGCGGCATTGCCGAGAAGAACGCCGTCTTCATGCAGATCTACGCCGACGTCATCGGCCAGCCGATGCTGATCGCGGGTTCGCCGCAGACGCCGGCGCTCGGCTCAGCCGTGTCCGCGGCGGTCACCGCGGGCGCGAAGGCCGGGGGCTACGACTCATGGACCGACGCGCAGGATCGCATGACGACGATCAAGGCGAAGCGCTTCGAGCCGAGGCCCGACGCCAGGGTCGTGTACGATGAGTTGTATGGGATCTATCGCGAGCTGCACGACGCGTTTGGCTTGCCCGCCGAAGCCTCGGCGAAGGTGGGCGGCGGCGCCGGCGCCCGAACGGATCTGGGCTCGCTGATGAAGCGTCTGCTCGCGCTCAAGGAGAAAACGGTCGTTGCAACTGCGTGACGTGGTCTTCCGCGCCAACCGGCGCCTCGCTGAAACCGGACTGGTGTTGGGTACGTTCGGCAACGTCTCGGCGGTCGATCGCCGCGCCGGCGTGATGATGATCAAGCCGAGCGGCGTGCCCTACGAGCGTCTGACCGCGAAGGACATGGTCGCCGTGTCGCTCGGGAGCGGCAAGGTCATCGCGGGCAAGCTGCGCCCCTCGTCCGATACCCCGACGCACCTGGCGCTGTATCTGGCGTTTCCCTCGATCGGCGGCATCGTTCACACCCACTCGGAGTATGCGACGGTCTTCGCGCAGGCGCGCCTGCCGATCCGCTGCATGGGCACCACGCACGCCGACTATTTCTATGGCGACATTCCGGTGACGCGCCCGATGCGCGAGGCGGAGATCGAGCGCGACTACGAGATCAACACCGGCGGCGTCATCGTCGAAACATTCACGGAGCAGAAGCTGTCGCCCGACGCGATGCCGGCCGTGCTGGTAGCCAATCACGGTCCGTTCACCTGGGGCAAAGATCCGTTCGAGGCGATCGAGCGCGCCGAGGCGCTCGAGTTCGTCGCGCGGCTGGAGTGGAAGGTGCGCGCCCTCAATCCCGACGCGCCCCGGCCCGACCCGTGTCTCGTCGACAAGCATCACGGCCGCAAGCACGGGCCCGACGCCTACTATGGTCAAGAAAAGGAAGGGAAGGACGCGAAGGACACGAAGGGGCGTCGCGCCAGATGAGCGTTCCTTCGCGTCCTTCTGCAGTCTTATGGGATCTGGACGGCACGCTGGTCGATTCCGAGGAGTTTCACTGGCAGGCCTGGCGCGACATCCTCGCGCCGGAGGGGCTGTCCATCAGCTACGAGCAGTTCCTCGCCAGCTTCGGCAGGAAGAACGATCCGATCATGCGTGAGTGGCTCGGCTCGGGCTATACGCCGGAGCGATCGGCGCAGCTCGCCGATACCAAAGAAGCCGAGTACCGCCGGCTCGTCGCCGCGCACGGCCTGACGCCGCTCCCCGGCGCGCGCGACTGGCTGACCCGGCTGCACGAGGCCGGCTGGAAGCAGGCCATCGTCACGTCGGCGCCGCGCGCCAACGCCGAGGTGATGCTGCGCGCGCTCGACGTCGACCACGTGTTCGAGACGGTGGTGACGGCCGAGGACGTGACGGCGGGGAAGCCGGATCCGGAAGTCTTTCTCACCGGCGCCAGGCGGCTCGGTGTGCCTCCGTCGCGGGCGATCGTCGTCGAGGACGCGGCCATGGGGATCGAAGGCGCGCGCCGCGCCGGCATCAAGTGCGTCGGCGTCAACGGCCGCGTGCCGCTGCCCGCCGACGTGGTGGTCAAGTCGCTGGTCGATCTGCCGCCAGACGCGTTCGATCGACTGCTCGGGTAGGCGCGGCGGCCTACGATCCGCTCTCCATCTTCTTCCACTTCGTGACGTAGTCGTCGACGTTCTCCTTGGTGACCACGTCGACGCCGGAGTCGATGATCGGAGAAGCGGGCATCTTGCCGTGCTTGATGTCGTAGAGCAGCTTCACCGACTCGCTGCCCCAGCCGAAATACTTCTGACCGACCAGGACGGTGACCTTGCCCTCGCGCAGCAGCGACAGCGCCGGCTCGATCGTATCGAACGAGATGAACTTCGTCTTCGCGGGGTCGACCGGGGCCGTGGCGTTGCGGGTGAACACGGGCCAGCCGCCGGTCGAGAGCCACGCCGCCAAGTCGGGATAGCGGGTCGTGCCGGCGGCGATGAACTCGGCGCAGCGCACCGTGTCCTCCTTGATGTCGTAGGTCTCGACGATCTGGATGCCGGGCGCCTTGGCGAGCGCTTCCTTGATGCCGTCGAGCCGCTGCTGCAGGTTGCTGGCGCCGACGCTGGTGATGATCGCTACCTTGCCCTTGCCGCCGAGCAGCCGGACGGCCTCCTCGCCCATGATGCGTCCGGACGCCAGATCGTCGACGCCGTAGAAGGCATAGCGCTTCGACTTCGGCGCGTCGGAATCCCACGTTGTCACAGGGATGCCGGCGTCGATCGCCTTGTTGATCGTCTCGGTCAGGAAGTCGCCGTTGAGCGACGAGATCGCGATCCCGTCCACGTGCTGCGTGATCGCCGACTCGAGGATCTCCTTCTGCTTCAGCTGATCGGGCGAGGCCGGCGCGTTCCACAGGATCTCGACGTTGCCGTATTCCTTCGCCTGGCGCTCGGCGCCGACCTTGGCGTAGTTGAACACCGGGATGTCGAGCGACTTCGGAATGATCATGAACCGCAGCTTGTCGGGCACCTTCCCGGCATCGTTCTTCGCCCCGCCGCAGGCGGCGGCAATTGCCGCCACAGCCATCACTCCGGTCAGCAACGCCTTACGCATGTACCCTCCACTGGGGACGGCCGGACGGCCCTCACCCGCGTTTCTTCAACAGCAGCTGGTCGACGACGACGATGACGATGACGACCAGTCCGACGATGAGCCGATCGTAGAACGTCGCGCCGGGAATCTGCGGCAGCGCGTTACGCAGCACGCCGAAGATCAGCGTTCCGAGCACGGCGCCGACGACCGAGCCGCGGCCGCCGGAGAGGCTCGCGCCGCCGACGACGGCCGAGGCAATGATATCCAGCTCGTAGCCGTTTGCCAGATCCGCCTTGCCCTGTCCCTGCACCAGGACCAGCACCACGCCGGACATGGCGGCAAGGATGCCCGAAACCACGTAGACCGACGTTTTGACCCGGCCGACCGCGACGCCGGAGAAGAGCGCCGCCGTCTCGTTGCCGCCGACGGCGAAGACACTGCGTCCCCACTGGAAGGCGGTCATCAGAAACTGGAAGACGAGGGCGAGCCCGATCAAGATGATCGGCGCGACCCAATCGGCCGGCAGTCCGAACGGTCGCCAGCCGCCGATCAGCCGGCTCGACACGTCGAAGTATTGTCCCTGGGTGATGATGAACGCGATGCCTCGGGTGATCCCCATCATCCCGAGGGTCGCGATGAACGGCGGCAGGCGAACGAGCACGATCAGGACCGACGTCAGCAGCCCCGACAGGAGGCCGACCAGGACGCCCGCCGTCATCGCCGGTCCCAGGCCCCAGCCCTGCACGACGAACAGATCCGCGGCCACGACGCCCGATAGCGCCATCACGGCCCCTGGGGCCAGGTCGATGCCGCCGGAAATAATGACGATCGCCGCGCCGATCGCGGCGATGCCGTAGATCGACGAGTACTTGAGGATCAGCAGGAAGTTGCCGGGATTCAGAAACGGGTGCGGCCGCGACCCGTCGGGCCAGAGCCACCAGGTGAAGAACAGCACCTCGAGAACCAGGATGCAGACGGTGCTGAACTCGCGCGCCCGCCAGAATCGCTTCATGCCGGGCCTCCGCCGCGACTCGGTGTTGGCGAGACCGTGTCGTGCGTCGCGAGCCGCATGACCGTTTCCTCGGTGGCGTCCGCCGCGAGCAGTTGGCCCTGGATGCACCCCTCCCGCATCACCAGGATGCGGTCGGACAGCGAGAGCACTTCCGGCAGGTCGCTCGACGCGACGAGGCAGGCCGCGCCGCGCGCCGCCTCGAGTCGGATGATCTCGTGGATCTCGAACTTGGCGCCGACGTCGACCCCCTTGGTCGGCTCGTCGAGCAGGATCACCTTGGGCGCGGTGGCCAGCCACTTGGCGACGACAATCTTCTGCTGGTTGCCGCCGCTGAGCGAGTCCGGCGGCACGTCGATGCCGGCCGTCTTGATGCGCCACCGCTCGACAAGCGAGTGCGCAGTCTGGCGCTCGCGCGCCGTCTGCACGAGCCGTCCGCCGCGCGCCGTCTGCTCGGGCAGCACGAGATTGTGCCGCACGGTCAGGTTGAACATCAGCCCCTGCCGCTGCCGCTCTTCGGGCACGAGCGCGATGCCGGCGCGTACCGCGTCGCGCGGCGACGCGACCCGGACTTCCTCTCCGTCGATTCGAATCCGGCCTGCTTCGGCGCGGTACAGGCCGAAGATCGTCTCGAGGAGTTCCGAACGGCCGGAGCCGACCAGCCCGAACAGCCCGACGATCTCGCCGCGGTTGACGGTGAGCGAGACGTTCGTGAAGGCCGGCCGCCTGCCAAGCCCGTCGACCGACAGCGCGAGACCGGAGCCGGACGGCGCGATGCGGGTCGCGCGCGGCGGCAGGTCGCGCCCAACCATCGCCCGGACGATGTGATCGGGCGTGACCTCGCGGCGGTCGCACGTCTCGACGTAGCCGCCGTCGCGCAGCACCGTGATGCGGTCGCATAGGCGAAACACTTCCGGCAGCCGGTGCGACACGTAGAGCAGCGTCGTGCCGCGCGCCTTCAGCTTCTCGAGCACGGCGAACAGGTGGTCGGTCTCGGCATCGGTCAGCGACGTCGTGGGCTCGTCGAGCACGAGAATCCGGCACTCGAACGCCAGCGCGCGCGCCACCTGGAGCAGCTGGCGGTAGGCGGTCGACAGCGACGCGGCCGGAGCATCGGGTGACACCGGCAGGTGCAGCTCGTCGAGCAGCAGGCGCGTCCGCTGCCGCATCGCCGCGTGCTGCAGCCGGCCGCCACGCGTCAATTCACGGCCCGCGAAAATATTCCCGGCGACGCTCAGGTTCTCGAAGCAGAGCATCTCCTGGTACACCATGCCGATGCCGCGCTCGAGCGCTTCGCGCGGGCTGCCCAGGTGCAGCCGCTCACCGCGCCAGTGAATCGCGCCGGAGTCGGGCTGGATGATGCCGGCGAGAATCTTGAGCAGCGTCGACTTACCGGCGCCGTTCTCGCCCATGAGCCCGTGCGCCTCGCCTTCGGCGACGTCGAAGCTGACCCCGCGCAACGCGCGGACGGCGCCGAACGAGCGGCTGACGTTCTGGAACTGGAGCCCGGCGGAAGGCGGCACGCGAGAGAGGATTCTATGTCATCATGCGCGCCATGTTCATACCGATTCGCTGGGCCGCGGCCGTGCTGGCCCCGGCCCTGCTCCTCGCCGCATCCGTCACGAAAACCACGACCAGCGCGGTCTACGCCGGAAAGCCGATCGAGATGGTGACACTCAAGAACAGCCACGGCATGGAAGTCCAGGCCATCACCTATGGCGCGATCATCACGTCGATCAAAGTGCCGGACAAGAACGGCACGATCGCTGACGTCGTGCTCGGCTTCGACTCGCCCGAACCGTATTGGCACGAGCCGACGCCGCCGTATTTCGGCGCGGTCGTCGGGCGCTACGGCAACCGCATCGCCAAGGGGAAGTTCACGCTCGACGGCAAGAGCTACACCCTGCCGATCAACAACGCGCCGAACTCGCTGCACGGCGGCGACAAGGGCTTCGACAAGCAGGTGTGGACGGTGACCACCAAGGACGCCGCGAACCTGCCGTCGGCGACCTTCTCCCGTACCAGCCCGGACGGTGAAGAGGGCTATCCCGGCACCCTTCAGGCGCGTGTCACCTACACGCTGACCGACAAGAACGAGCTGATCGTCGACTATCACGCAACCACCGACAAAGCGACGCCCATCAACCTGACCCAGCACAGCTACTTCAATCTCGCCGGCGAGGGGAGCGGGACGATCCTCGATCACGTCCTGACGATCGACGCCGACCGCTACACGCCCGTCGACACCACCCTGATTCCGACGGGCGAGCTGGCGCCCGTCCAGGGGACGCCGTTCGACTTCCGCAAGCCGACGGCGATCGGCGCGCGCATCAACGATCCGAATCCGCAATTGAAGAACGGCAGCGGCTACGATCACAACTGGGTGCTGAATCGCAAAGCCGCGGGGCTGCAGCACGCGGTGACGGTGACCGATCCGAAGAGCGGCCGCACCCTCGACATCTCGACCACCGAACCCGGCGTACAGTTCTACACCGGCAATTTCCTCGACGGCACGATCAAGGGGAAGGGCGGCAAGGTGTATGTCCTGCGGTCGGCGCTCTGTCTGGAGACGCAGCACTACCCGGACTCGCCGAACCAGAAGAACTTCCCGTCGACGATCCTGCAGCCAGGCAAGAGCTACGACACGCGCACGGTGTTCGCCTTCAGCGCGAAATAGCCTGACGCGCTCCCATGAACCGTCGAAGCGCCTTGAAGGGTCTGGGCCTGGCCGGCGCGGCCGCGTGGCTCCGCATCGACGCCGACGCACAGGGCCAGCCGCTGAGCGTCGCCGGAACGCCGGTTGAGGTGCGCCTCTCGTCGGTTTCGCCGACGACACTACGGCTGCTCGTCGCCGCGCGCGAACCTGGCGCGACGTTCAATCCCGACGGCGCTCTGGTGCCGCTCGACGAACGGCAGATCGGGAATTCGGCCGGCAGCTACACGTTTGGCGCGCTGCGGGTCACGATGGCAGCCTCGCCGCTGACGGTGCGGGTCGCGGATGCCACGGGACGCGCCATCCAGGAACTGACGCTGGACGAGCGCGGCGCGTTCCAGTTCCTCGCCGGTGCTGCTCCGTTGCTCGGCTTCGGCGAGGGTGGCGCCCAGTTCGATCGCCGCGGCGTCGTCGACCCGATGCGCAACGGGCAGGGCGGCTACCAGTTGCGCACGCACGGCGGCCGCGTTCCGATTCAGTGGCTGATCGGAACCGAAGGCTGGGCAGTCTTCATCCACCAGCCCTTCGCCACGTTCGATCTCAGGGAGGACCGCGTCAAGCTGACCGCGGCATCGCCACTGCCGCTCGACTGCTTCCTCGTCGTCTCAAAGGACCCGGCGGTGATCATGCGCGAGTACGCGCGGATCACCGGACTGCCTGAGATGCCGCCGCTCTGGTCCTTCGGCTACCAGCAGTCGCACCGTACACTCGCCGGCCCAGACGAAGTGATGGGGATCGCCAGAACGCTGCGCGAGAAGAAGCTGCCGTGCGACGCGTTGATCTACCTGGGCACGGACTTCTGTCCGTCGGGATGGAATACCCACAACGGCGAATTCGAGTGGAAGAAGGATGTCTTCCCGGACCCGAAGAAGGCGATCGACGAACTCCACGCGCTCCACTACAACGTGGTGCTCCACGTCGTCATCGAAGGGAAGCATCTGACCGGCACGGTCAGCGATCCGTGCACGACCCCGGAGCGCAGCGGCCGCACCCCCGACGCCAGCGGCGACCTTACGAAAGGCACCTGGCCCGACGAGCGCAGTGTGGGCTGCTACTGGCCCCATCACAAGGGAGTCTTCGACCTCGGAATCGACGGCTGGTGGCCCGACCAGGGCGACGGGCTGGACCCGCCGTCGCGGCTGAACCGCATCCGCATGTACTGGGAAGGATCGCAGCTGTGGCGCCCGAACGAGCGCCCCTACGCGCTGCACCGCAACGGCTACAGCGGCATGGCGCGATACGGCGCGTTCCTGTGGTCGGGCGATGTCTACTCGACGTGGGAGACCCTGAAGACGCACGTGCCGGTGGCCGTCAACGCCGGGCTAAGCGGCATTCCGTATTGGGGCACAGACATCGGCGGGTTCGTGCCGACGCCCGAGCTGCTGGGCGATCTCTACGTGCGGTGGTTCCAGTTCGCGGCGTTCTGTCCACTCTTCCGCGCCCACGGCCGGACGTGGCATCTGCGGCTGCCGTGGGGGTGGAACACCGGCGAACTGGGTCCCGAGGAGACCTCGACCTACTCCGGCGCCGGCCGTCCACCCGACTCCGAGCTGCACAACGCGCAGGTCGAGCCGATCTGCCGCAAGTTCCTCGATCTGCGTTACCGCCTGATGCCGTACCTCTATTCGGCGGTGCGCGAGACGACGCTGACCGGGATGCCGCTCCTGCGCGCGATGTGGCTCCACTATCCCGACGACCCGGCGGCGGTCGCGCGCGGCGACCAGTACCTCTGGGGCCGGCATATCCTCGTCGCACCGGTCGTCGAGAAGAACGCGACCGCGCGCCGGCTGTATCTTCCGCGCGGATCCTGGTTCGACTTCTGGACGGAAGCCGGCGTCGACGGGGGCAGGGAGGTCGAGCGTGCCGTCGATCTCGAGACGATGCCGATCTTCGTTCGGGCGGGCGCAATCATTCCGATGGGGCCGGTCAGGCAGTACACCGCCGAGCCGAGCGACGCTCCGTTGAGCCTCACCGTCTATCCCGGGAGCGACGGCGAGTTCTCGGTGTTCGAAGACGACGGGCGTTCGTTCGCCTACCGCAACGGCGGCTGGATGGGGCTGACGCTGCGCTGGACGGATCGGACGTCGCGGCTGTCGATCGAGTTGACGCCAGGTTCGGCGATGCGGCCGCCGCTGAGCCGCACGATCGTGGCGCGCGTGGCCGGAACGAAGCGGACGCAGACGGTGACGTTCTCGGGCCGCCCGCTGTCGTTCGGCCTGTAGCGAAATCGCTATACTCAATCGATGACTCGCGGCAGCACGGCCCGGCTCGGGATCCTGGTGATCGCCGTGTCGGCGCTCTGCCTGTGCCTGACCTCGACCTCGCGGCCGCGCGGCGAGGCACTTCCGGATCGGCTCGACGACCACACGTTCTGGACGCTGGTGAACGATTTCTCCGAGCCGGGAGGGACGTTCCGATCGGACAACCTCGTCTCGAACGAACTGGCGTTTCAGCAGGTGATTCCGCGGCTGCGGACCGACACCACCCCGGCGAGCGCCTACATCGGGGTCGGTCCCGATCAGAACTTCACCTACATCGCCGCCCTCAAGCCGCGGATCGCGTTCATCGTCGACATCCGCCGGCAGAACATGCTGCTGCACTTGATGTACAAGGCGATCATCGAGCGATCGCCGACTCGCCTGGAGTTTCTGGCGCGGCTGTTCTCGCGAAAGCCGCGCGCCGATGTCGCGGCGGTCGCCGGCCCAGACGAGCTGCTCGCCGCGTTCCAGGGCGTCGAGCCGAGCGCGCTGGCGTTCGAGCGCACCCGCCAGGACATCCGCGCGACCCTGCAGGCGCACGGCTTCGACCTGACGGCGGCCGACTTCGGCACCATCGACTACGTCTTCGGCGCGTTCTACAGCGCCGGCCCTGACATCCGCTACTCGTTCGGACGCGGCAACGGCTGGCAGCCTTTCCCGAACTACCGCGATCTCATGGTCGAGAAGGACCTCGACGGCGTGCAGCGCAGCTACGTGGCGTCGGAGGACCTGTACGGGACGCTCCGTGACTTCGAGCTGCGCAACCTGGTGGTGCCGATCGTCGGCGATTTCGCGGGTCCGAAGGCGCTCCGCTCGGTGGGGCGCTACCTCGAAGTGCATCGCGCCACCGTCAGCGTGTTCTATACCTCGAACGTGGAGCAGTACCTGTTCCGCGGGGATCTGTTCCAGCACTTCTACGGCAACGTGGCGGCGCTGCCGATCGACTCGCGCAGCACGTTCGTCCGCGCCTACTTCCTGAACCAGGGGCGGCCGTTCCGGATCGATCCGGGCCAGCCTCAGACACTGGGCCCCCGCTCGGAGCAGCTCCTCAACCCGATTCACGTGCTCCTGGCGGCGTTCAGCGAGGGGCGCATCGGCAGCTACTTCGACGTGATCGATCTGTCGCGCCAGTGATGTTGAAGGCAGCCGCAGTTATGGGGTTCGCCTCGGCGCTCATCCTGCAGAGCCAGGCGCCGACGTTCCGCACGAGCGTCGATCTCGTGCAGGTGGACGTCGTTGTCGTCGACAAGGATGGCGCGCCGGTGCGCGGGCTGCAACCCGCAGATTTCGTGCTGCGCGATCGCGGCAAGACCCAGGCGATCGCGAGCTTCGACGAAGTTTCGCACGACGCGGCACGCGCGCGGGCGGCTGCCGCGTTGCCGGCGGGCATCAGGCACGACACGGCCGACAACCAGGATGCGCAGGCGAGCCGCCTCGTCGTGCTGGTCGTCGACGACCTGCACATCTACCGGGAGCGGAGCGAGCGCGCCAAGGTGATCGCCCGGAGCGCCCTGGCCGAGCTCGGGCCGCAGTCGTCGATGGCGGTGCTGTTCACGAGCGGCGACCACAGCACCAACCTCAGCACCGATCGGTCGGTGCTCGCGGCCGCGATCGAGACGATCAAGGGACGGCAGTCGTGGCGGCGTCCGCACACGGCGAGCGACGCGCAGACCGTGCCGCGGGTCGATCCGGAAGCCGATCCGCTGGCGGTCCTCGATCGGATCGGCCGCGTCCAGCAGTCGAGCATGCAGGATTTCTTCGACAACCTGACGCAATACAAGCTGTTGCGGGACGCCGCCCGTCTGCTCGGCAGCGGCGACTCCAGGAGAAAGGCGTTCGTGCTGATCTCCGAGGGGATCGGCAAGGATCTGCACGGGCTGTTCGGGGCGATGACTCCGGCGGGCGACGTCCCCGAAGGCGGCGCCGCATACGCCGCCGGCGACGTCAGCGCGCTGGCGACCGTGGCGCCGGCGACGTATCACGACTTCGCGCTCATCGACATGATGGACGCGATGCGCCGCTCCAACGTCGCGGTCTACGCGATCGATCCGCGCGGCGCGGTGGCCTCCGGCGACCTGCTGCGCGAATGTGCGCCGGGTGTGCTGAACTTCGGCGATCGCGATCCCTGCTCGCAGGGACTGAGCGACTTCGAGAGCCCGCTGCGCCAGGCGCAGAGCGGGCTCCAGATCATGTCGGAGGCGTCGGGCGGTTTCGCGGTCACCAATTCCGACGACTTCACCGGCGGCCTCGAGCGGATTGTCGAAGATCTCGATCACTACTACCTGCTGGGTTTCTATCCGGCGGAGCAGAAGGGCGGCAGTTTCCGGACGCTCGGCGTCGCCATCCCCGGCCATCCCGATTGGCGGCTGCGCTTCCGCCGCGGCTACGTACCGAGCGGCCCCGCCAAGCCGTCGCGGAACGCCTCCGAGATGGTGGCGCTCTCGGCGGGAGTGCTGCCGAAAGGGGATCTCCCGATGCGGCTCACGGCCGTCGCCCTGCCCGACCCGGCGCCCGGGCTGACGCGCGTCGCGCTGGCGCTCGAGGTCACCGCGGCGGTGCACGACCTCCGGGATCCCGACGGCCGGCTGCGCGACACGCTGACCTACGAGATCCTCGCGGTGAACGACAAGAAAGCGCGTGTCCGTTCGCTCGGCGGTCTCGAAGGGCGCCTGACGCTGGTGCCGACGGGCCGTCCCCAGGACGCACCCTCCATGGTCTCGTACCAGGTCGGCGAGGCGATCGAGCTGCCGCCAGGGCGCTACGATCTTCGCGTGTCGGCGACCAGCGAGCGCCTGCAGAAGGGCGGGAGCGTCTATCTGGATCTCGACGTCGCCGATCTGCGCGCGACTCCGGTCGCGATCGGCGGCGTGGCGCTGGCCTATGCAGGTGGCGCGCGTGTGGCGGTGGCGCCTCCGCCCGCCAAGCGCGCCCCCTCGTCGCTGCCGTTCGCCCCGACGCTGGATCGTGTATTCGCGGCGTCCGACACGCTGCGCGTGTACTTCGAGGGGGTCTCGCGGGGCCCGCACACCAGTGCGTCGCTGGATGTTCTCGACGCCGCCGGCACGCGGGTGCTGACGGTGGTGCCGGCCGTCGAACCCGGCGACCCGATACGCGTCACCGACACCCTTCCGCTGCGCAATCTCCAGCCGGGGCCGTACACCCTCCGCGCCACGCTGACCGACGGATCGCGACAGGCGACCCGTGACGTCGGGTTCGCAGTGCGCTGAGCGAGTCCCCAACCTCCGGCACCCGACCTCCAACCGCTATCGCGGCGGCAGGGTCGCTCTGACGCGCGCGATATCGGGAGCAAAAAACGCAGGCGGCGCGGTATCGACGAAGCGGCGGCCATAGAGGATCGCCTCCTCGCGGCGTCCGGCAGCGGCCAGCTCCGACCAGAGATTGTAGAGTGCGTTGAACTGGCCGCGGTCGAGATCGACCGCTTTCTTCCAGGCGTCGATCGCTTCGGTCTTGCGCCCGGTCGAGGCCAGGACGACGCCGAGCGTCGTGTAGGCGTCGGGCAGCGCCGGGTCGGCATCGATCGCTTTCCGAGCGGCGGCCTCCGCCTCTTCGAGCTTCGTCCGGCGTTCGGCGTCCGCGTTCGAAGACAGCGCCTGCTGAAGAGCGATCGCCGAGAGATTCTGGTAGGCGAGGCCGTTGGTCGGGTCGAGAGCGAGGACCCGCTGGAACGTGCGGACCGCGTCGGCGGCCCGGCCCGCGTCGCCGTACGCGACACCGAGGCCGTTCAGCGCCTCGACGTCCTCCGATGACATCCCTTCGAGCAGCGCGATGGCGCGGCGCGAGTCGGCATGGCTCTCGGCCAGGTAGAGCCCCAGCCGGATGCGGATGTCCCGATCCGGCGCGCCTGCCTTCAGCGCCTGCTCCAGCGTGGCGATGGCCGGCTGCGGCTGGCCGTTGTCCCAGTAGGCATACGCCAGCGAAAGGTACGCGTCTGCCGTGTCGTGACGGCGCGCGATCACGCTCTTCAGCATCGCGATCGCCTCGTCGCGCCGGCCCTGCTGCGTGAAGTCCGTCGCCTGGTGCAGGTCGTTGTCGATCTGGACGAGCCGCTTCGGATCGTCAGCCTCGGTGTAGACCGTCCTGGCCGGCGCGCTGCCACCTACGTACCCGAGCGAGCGAAGCGCGGCCACGTTCTCCGCCGACTCCTGTCCTGGTCGGTTGGGCGGCGCGAGATCATAGCCGCGCAGCAGATTGAAGAGGACCGCGGTCCGGTCGTGCTGCGACGAGGCCAGGTTGGTCTCCTCCCCCGGGTCGGCAGCGAGATCGTAGAGCTCGGCCAGCGGCAGGTCGATGTACTTGTTCCGCTCCAGCAGGACGCCCCGGAGCGGCGCCCAGCCGCGAACGAGGTTGTAGGTCATCGCCTCGAAGTACGACGGCCGATCCGACCGCTCCCCCTGGTCGATCATGGGTAGCAGTGAAGCGCCCTGCAGGCGCGCGTCCCTGTCGGCGCCGAGAGCATCGAGCACCGTCGGGACGATGTCGACGTGGCGGACTGCCGCGTCGATCACCAACCCGGCCGCCGACGGCACGTGGCCACCGATCCGCGCGACGATGAGCGGGACGTGAAGCGTCGGCTCGTAGGCGAACATGCCGTGCGTCAGCTCGCCGTGCGCCCCGAGGCTCTCGCCGTGATCGGCCGTCACGATCACCAGCGTTGGCCGCTCCAGGGCGGCGACGCGCTCGAACAGCGGCCCGAGCGCGTGGTCCACGAACGCCACCTCGCCGTAGTACGGCTGCTGCGCGTAACGGGTGAGGAATTCCGCCGGCGGCCGATACGGCGAGTGCGGATCGTAGACGTGCACCCAGGCGAAGAACTTTCCCTTCTGCTGGTTGATCCAGTCGAGTGCGCGGGTCACCACGACGTCGGCCGGCCGCTCCGGCATCGAGATCTCGATCGCGCCGCGCATCTCGGGCATCTGATCGTCGTAATCGTCGAACCCGAGCGTCAACCCGAATCGCTTGGTCAGAGGAAAGCCGCCGACGAATGCGCCGGTCGCGAATCCGCGGGGCTTGAGGCGCGTCGCCAGCGTCGGCGTGCCCGGCTTGACCCGGAAGCCGCTGTTGTCGCGGACGCCGTGTTCGTACGGCAGCAGCCCCGACAGAATCGAGGTGTGGGAGGGAAGCGTCACGACCGTGTGGGCGTGCGCGAACGTGAACCGGGCGCCGTGCACCGCGAGTTGGTCCAGGTTGGGCGTTTGCGCGGGGCCGCCGTACACCGACAGGGCATCGGCGCGCAGCGTGTCAATCGTGACCAGGAGGACGTTCTGCTCAGGGTCGGGCGCCAGCGCGAACATCTGCCCCCGGGGCCACAGATACAGGGCGGCGCTGCCGAGCACGAGCGCCGCAGCGGCCACGGCGCCGAGAATCGTGAACCTCCGTGGGGCCAATGAACCCCATAGTATCCGACGGCGGCGGGCCTCAGACGGGGGGCGTCAGTCGCTGGCGCTCGTCATCCGTGCATGGACGATGAAACGCTGCGGCGCGCTGCCGACGTAGTCGAACGGATAGCAGGTGACCAGGGTGAGCGTCGCGTCCGGAGTGCGATCGAGCACCGACGTCTCGTCGGGATCGACGATGCGGGTGCCGGTGACCTGATATCGGAAGACCCCGAGCGGAGTCGTGACCGCGATTTCGTCTCCCCGGCGGATGCCCTGGAGCGGCCGGAAGAAGGTGTCCCGGTGGGCGGCGAACGCCGCGTTGCCGATCTCGCCAGGCAGCGCGGTTCCTGGGACGTGCCCGGCGCTCGCGCGCAGCGTACCGCTGTCGACGCCCTCGCGGGCGATGGTGGCGACGCGCAGACGCGGGATCTCGATCCGGGCGACCAGCGAGCGGGCCGCCGGCGGGGCCGGCGCCCGCGCGGCCGGCCCCGTGGGCGCGCCTGTCCCGGTGACGAGCGCGGCACGATCGCGGTCCAACTCGCTCGAGAGCGCGGCCTGTTCGCGGGCGGCGGCGATCGTCACGCCGGCATACCAGGCCAGCGCGAGTGCCGCGACGACGAACAGCAGCCGCTCCATCGTGCGCAAGCCGCGGCGATCCATCTCAGTGCTGTGGGCCGCCGGCGTCATGTCCCTCTCTCACATAGGCCGAACGCGCGCGGACGGCGAGCTTGCGGCCGTCGGGTGGGCGCAGTTCGACGCGAAGCGTGTGCCTGACTCCGCTCGCCGAGGCGGGCGGCGGTACGAACCCGATGGTGTAGCTGCTGCGGATGTCGCGCGCGATTCGCTCGAGCGCCGGACGAACCTCGTCGAGGCGAGTGGGGAAGAAGGCCTCCCCGCCGGTCGCCGACGCCAGTTCGCGCAGCAGGCCCGGCCGGGCGTCCTCGTCCCGGCTATCGTAGATGCCGATGGTGTAGATGACCACGTCGCGGCGGAGCGCAGCCTCGAGCACCTCCTGAAAGTGCGCGCGGCTGGCGTTGTCGCCGCCGTCGCTGACGACAATCAGGATCTTGCGGGTCATGGTTCCCGCATCGAGTTGGCTCAAGCCGGCGTGGATCGCGTCGAAGAGCGCCGTCTGGCCGCGCGCACCGGAACGATCGAGCGCGGCGTGCAGCTCGGCATGATCACTGGTGAACAGCTGACCATCCGGCAGGCCGCGCCAGACCTTTTCGTTGAAGCAGATGGTGAACATCTGGTCGTCGGCACGGCTCGATTCGGCGAACGCCATCCCGGCGGCAATCACCGCTGGGCGGCGCGACACCATGCTGCCGCTGCTGTCGATGAGCAGTCCGACCGTCACCGGCGTGTCGTCGGCTTCGAAAAACGCGATCGGTTGCGAGCGCCCGTCGTCGAAGACTTGGAACGCGGTGGCCGGCAGACCGGCGACGAAGCCCGCGCGGTGATCGACAACGGCGACGTGGAGCACGACCAGATCCGAGCTCGTCTTAAAGGCTGGCGCGCGCGCTCCGCTCTGCGCCAGCAATGTCAGCAGAAGAGTCAGCATCCTTCCGTCTCCGGCGGACGTTGAGGAGTCAGGAGGAACGGGAGCAAATTGTCTCCCGTTCTTCCCGAGCCCTTACCCGACAGCGCGTTGAGACGCGTCCCGCATCTACGCGGTGCGCGCGGCGCGGAGCGCCAGCGCGGCGCCAAGCGCGAACAGCCCGAGGAGGGCAACGGCCGGAAGCTCGCTGGCCGTCTTCGGAAGACGACCGCTCGTGCCGACCGTCGGCTTGGGCGTCGTATCAGCCGAGGCCGTCGTCGTGCTCGGCGTGGGCGCCGGCCGCGCAGGCGCCGGCGCAGTTGTGGTCGCCGTTTCCTTGCTGCTCGTGCTGGTCGCCGCCGGCTTGGCGGCTGACGTATCGGCCGCGGTCGTGCTCGCCGCTGGCGCCGGGCTCTGGCTGGTCGTCGTTTCCGGCTTCACTCGGGACATCGACCCGCTCTTCCAGTCGTCGATCGAGTTGCCGTTGCTGTCGACGGCCATGACCGACTCGCCCGAGGCGTTGGCGATCAGCTGCGCCTGGTTCTTCGGGTAGACGAGCTCGTTGCCCGCCAGGTCACCGGCGTAATACCAGTAGTGCACCGCGGGGGCCTGATTCGAAGCGGTTTCCTTGAAGGTGATCACCGGATCGCCGCTCGGCTCCCGGCGCGTCGCTGGTACGGCGAGCAGCGTCGTGAACAACTTCGTCCCCTCACGATTGAAGATCTGCACGACGTGCCGATCCGTATTCGAATCGAGGAGCTTGAACTCGTAGGTGCCGGCCGGCAGCGTCATGCCGGGAATCGCCACTGGCCCGCTGAACGTGACATAGGTCAAGCGATCAGGCGGAACGGTCTGGGCCGTGGCGGCCCCGGCGGTCATCGCGAATACGGCCGCCGCAGCGGCCACGGTCATCTGAATGCGTCTCATGGGTAATGGACCTCCTTCTCCTCACTCATCTGCGTGGATGGTTGCATGCGCCGTGCCCGCGGCTTGCGACCACAGCCGTTTCACGACGATGATGTCGAGGTGGCGAGACAGCGTCGGAACGCTTCAGCTCGACGGACGCGGTCGAGCCCGGCCGTTCTCGCTCGCATCACACCGGTCGTCCTCGTACTCCTGACGCTGTTCGTCTACTGGCGCGTGCAGTACTTCGAGTTCGTCAACTGGGACGATCCGGCCTACGTCACCGGGAACACTCAGGTCCAGGCGGGTCTCTCGACATCTACCCTCTGGTGGGCGCTGACGACCATGCAATCGCCGTACTGGCATCCGCTCACGTGGATGTCGCACCTGCTCGACGTGACGCTCTACGGCATGAACGCCGGACCGCACCACGTGACCAGTCTTGCGCTCCACCTCGCGAACACCCTGCTGCTCTTCGTGGGGCTGCGCCGGATGACGGGGGACGACGGTCCGAGCGCGTTCGCCGCCGCGTTGTTTGCCGTCCACCCTCTGCATGTCGAGTCGGTGGCGTGGGTGGCAGAGCGGAAGGACGTGCTGAGCAGCTTCTTCCTGATTCTCACGATCTGGGCCTACATCCGCTACTGCGAGCGGAGGTCGGCTCAACGCTTCCTGGCCGTGGCCGGCGCCTATGCTCTGGCGCTGATGTCGAAGCCGATGGTGGTGACGCTGCCGTTCGTGCTCCTGCTGCTGGATCGATGGCCATTGCGTCGATTCGGCGGTGGTCCCGACACGCCGGCCACTTCCGGCATGACGTCGCTCGCGCATTGTGTGCTGGAGAAGATCCCGTTGCTGGCGATGGCGGCCGCCACAGCCGTCGCGACGGTCATCGTCCAGACGAACGTCGGCGCCGTCGCGGGATTGACTGCCCTGCCGTTGCCGCGCCGGATGGCGACCGCGCTGGTCGGCTGCGTTGGGTATCTCGGCGCAGCCGTCTGGCCCGCCCACCTCGCCGCGTTCTACCCGCTGCGCGAGATTGCCGGCTGGCAGGCGGCGGCCGCCTCGGCGATCCTGATCGCCGTCACCGTCGCCGCCTGGGCACTTCGCCGCAGTCGTCCCTATCTCGTCGTCGGCTGGCTCTGGTATTTGATCACCATCGCGCCGGTCATCGGCCTGATGCAAGCCGGCGAGCAGGCGCGCGCCGATCGGTTCGTCTACATGCCCATCGTCGGTCTGTTCGTGATCGCGGCGTGGGGCGGACGGGATCTGCAGCGACGCCTCGCGCTGCCGCCGCGCGCGATGGGCGCGATGGCCGTCGCGATCATCGCGGCGGGGGCGTGGACGGCCCGGGCACAGGCCGCGACCTGGTCGGACAGCAGCACCCTCTGGCTGCATGCCACTGCGGTGACCCACGGCAACTATGTGGCCTATGAAAACCTGGCTCAGGCACAGCGCGAGCGTGGACAGCTTGGCGACGCCGAAACGAACTATCGCCGCGCCCTGACGCTGGCGCCGGCGCAGTCGCCACGGTACGAGTCAATCATCCACAACAGTCTCGGCCTGGTCCTGCAGCAGCAGGGGCGAGAGCAGGAGTCGCACCTGCAATTCGCCGAAGCGGTTCGCCTCAGTCCCGGGTTTGCCGAGGGTCAGAACAACCTCGCCAACACACTGGCCGCGGCCGGCGCGCTGGCCGACGCCATTCCACACTACGAGGCGGCGATCGCGCTCGAACCGGCGTCGACCGAGCCGCGGGTGGGACTCGGCGCGGTGCTCCTGCGGCAGCAGAGACCCGCCGAGGCGATTTCACAATACCGGGACGCGCTGCGGCTGGATTTCCGCCTCGCGGAAGCCCACAACGGTATCGGCGGTGCGCTCGCCATCGAGGGAAAGGCCGGCGAGGCGATGGCGGAATACGAGGAGGCGCTGCGGCTGAAACCGCTGCCGAGCGCTCACCTCAACATCGCGCTGCTGCTGATCCGCCAGGGGATGGCAGGCGAGGCGCGCCACCACCTCGAAACCGCGTTGTCGATCGACCCCTCGTACGAGCCCGCGCGCCAGGCGCTCGCGTACCTATCCGCGAAATAGCCGAGATCCCAGCTCGCTTTCCAGAACCGGTTGTCCGCGGGTCTACTGCGGCGCGAAGCCGCTCGCGTGCACTTTGAGTTTCCGCTCGGGCGCTGTCCCGACCCGCACCGCTTTCACGTTTTTGGCGTTCTCGGGACGCGTGTAGACGATCTCGTACTGCATGGCGAGCGCGTTGGCATAAGCCTTGAGGATGTTCTCCATCGCGGAGATGTCGACGATGAAATCGCGCTGGCCGCCCGAGAGTCTGGCGAAATCGTTGAGCACGACGTCGCGCCCGGCGTTCTTCAGGTCGCCGCGATGCACCGAGAGCGCCCACAGCTGCGCCCCCGATTTGCGGAAGGCGTCCTTGATTGGGTTGGCGTTCTCGAAGCTCTGTTCGTCGCTCGGCTCGAGATTGACCGACACGATGGCGCGGCGCGCGTTCGGGCGGGCGCTCAACTCCGTGTTCGCCGCCGCGAGCGCCTCCCCGAGCACGGAGCCGACGCCGGCCCGCGACACGATCTTGTTGACCCCTTTGTCGAATTCCGCCAGGTCAAACGTGTACTTGACAATCGTGACCGCCGCCTGGCCGAACTCCATCAGCGTGATCTGGGCGTCGGGACTCAGCGTCTCGAGCTGGTGGGCGAAGGCGCTGGTGGCGACGCGCAAGTCACGAACGTACTCCTCGGGCGTGCCGTAGTGGTCGGTCACGCGCGATCCCTGCG
Organism: Vicinamibacterales bacterium; assembly: GCA_036496585.1. Classification (NCBI taxonomy): domain Bacteria; kingdom Pseudomonadati; phylum Acidobacteriota; class Vicinamibacteria; order Vicinamibacterales; species Vicinamibacterales bacterium. Next base: position 34,844 of record DASXLB010000003.1, on the reverse strand, counting down.
CCGTGTCGACCAGGAACGCAACCGAGATCGGCTGGCTCGCCGGCTTCACCTCGACGACGGGGCGGTCCTGACCGTCCTCCTGGACCAGTACGTCGTTGGCCGTGAACTCGCGCGCCGGACGGCCGTTTTCGTCGAGCACGGTAACGAACAGCGATTTCTTCAGCCCGCCCTGGAACGCGGTGAGCGCGGGCGCGATGAGGACGATCACCAAAGGAAGGAGCAGCCGGGAGCGCGAACTCATGGGAATCCTCCGGCCGCGGAGTATATCCAATCCCACGGCCCATTCCAGAAGTGTTTACTTCGCTCGATTCGCCATCGCCGCCGTCAATTCCCGTGCAAGACGATCGTTCGGGTCGATCGCCAGCGTCGCCCGCGCGTGCCGGCGTGCGTCGTCGAGCCGGCCGAGCCGGTACTCGGCGTAGGCGAGGCGGGACAGCGTGTCGGCGTCCGCCGGGTTGACGCGTGCGGCGGCGCCGAGCTCGCGCGCCGCGTCCTCGAACCGGTCGAGCACGAGGAGCGCGAGGCCATACTGCTGGCGCGCGGCCGCAGCCTCCGGCTGCATCGCCACGGCTTGCCGGAAGAACGGCTCGGCGACATCGGGGACTCTCGCTTCCATGGCGAGGCGTCCGAGGCGGAGCCAGACTTCAGCGTCAGCCGACGCGGCCGGGTGGATGCGGCGGAGCGCCGCGGCGGCTCCGGCAAGGTCACCCGTGTCGACGAGCGCCTGCGCGTAGTCGTCTCCGCCGCCGGGCAATTCGATGCCGGCTTCGAAGCCGCGCTGCAGGTGCACGAGGGCGTCGGGTGCGCGCCCGAGTTTCAGCAGCGCCTGACCCAGCGCGTATTGAGCGTGCGGTTCGGCGGGGTCGGCGCGTTCGGCCCGCTGCAGATACGGCAAGGCTCGCTGATACTGCTGGAGCGCCATCCACTGCTGTGCGACCCCGAGCTGTCCGGCGCCGGCGTGCGGTGGATTGTGCGTGTCGAGCCACGCGGCCCATCGCTCCGCCTCGTCATCGCGCTGCGCGATCACCAGCCGCTCGGCGGTACGCAGCCCGTCGGTCCACCGGCCGTCGTCAAGCCAGCGCGTCGGCCAGTTGACGACGATGAAGGCCGCCGCCAGTGCGGCCGTCGCATACGCCAACCGCCGCACGTCACGCTGGCGGGCGGCCTCGATCCCGAGATCGAGGCCGCCTCCGGCGCAGACGCAGAGTGGCACGAGCAACGGCAGCCGATACCGATCTGCCACGAAGAAGAACGCCACGGCCGCGCCATAGAGCGGGACGAATGACAGCCAGATCACGAACCCGGGCCGCGAGACTTCGAACCCGGCGTCGGGCGTCGGCGATCTCGCGAGCCGCCACACCGCTCCAGTGATCCCGAGCGGCACCAGCAGCCACGGTCCGACGAAGAGAAAACGCAGCCACCCCGGCGTGTCGTACGCAAAGAAGGCGTAGCTGAGGGGAAGGGCGAGGTGCGCGGCATGGAAGGCGAACGCGAACTTCTTCGCGAAGAGCAGCGCCGCATCCAGCGGGTGCGCGCGGATCCAGGTCCAGGCCAGCTGGAAGAAATAGCTCGATACCTCGGCGTCGGTGGCCGGGTGACCGAGCGCCTCTGTAGCGAGGCGGCGCGTGTCGATCTCCTGGCCCACGATGGCCGGCCGGACGCCAGGCACCGGACGGTAGAACCCGGTCGCGTCGGCGTTGTTGCCGATATAGAAGTTCAGGCCGCCGTGCGACGACACGAGCGTCCATTCGCGAGTCACGACCACGTTCCTGATGGCGACCGGCGCCATGCCGAGCAGCAGACCGGCGGCGAGCGCCAAGGGGAACTTGATACGGCGAAGCGCGATCCACATCACCACGGCCAGCGCCACCGCGGCCAGGAGCACATTCGGCCGGTTCAGGGTCTCGACGCCCCACAGCAGACCGGCGCCGAAGATCGGGAGCAGACGAACGCCCGCGCGATCGCGGGATGACACGCCCAGGGCGACGCACCAGAGCGCCGCGGCGGTGAAAAAGACGTCCACCGACGATTGCAGGATCAGCACCTCGTAGAACGTGAACAGGCCGGTGAACGCCGCCAGCACTCCTGCCGCCAGCGCGGCGCGTTCGCCGAACCACTGGCGCGCCAGCAGGCAGACGAGCCCGACGGCCGCCGTTCCCATCGCCACCTGGACGATCCGGACGGCCAGGAATGAGTGAGAGACGCCCAGGATCGCCGCCAGGAAGTAGATGTAGAAGGGGGAGACGTAGTACAGGCCGGGTCCCAAACCTGGATGGCCATCGAGCACCTGCCGCGCGAGTTGCACATACGCAGTCGTGTCCAGCCCGGCGTCGGGCGCGAGCAGCGGATGGCCGGCGAGCTGCGTCAGGACCGCGGCCTTCAGAACGACGGCGGCGACGAGCGGCACGAGGATCCACCACCGGGCGGTCCATCCCTGACGAGTCGGATCGGCCGGCTGAACCGATCGTCGCGCGCGAGATGCGTTCATAGCAGCAGCGACCTTGGTGGTGTCAGTGGGCGGTCAGACTACCGCAGTCCACGCGGCTTCGAGCGACCGGCTGTTCCATTTCCGCTCATGCCATGCATCACCAGAAATACTTTGACGTAGTGGGGCCGCGCGAATAGCATGGCGCGCATCCGGGTCGGGTCCAGTACGTCGGTCACATCGTTGCGGGTTCCTTCGGGGTCCAGATTTCCGGGTTCGCGGGGTCAGGAGGACGGAATGATGATTCGTGGCTTACGAGCATTCCTGTTGTGCGCAGGAATGCTCGCAGCGTGGGCGTCGCCTGCGCATGCACAGGCATTCGGCTCCATTTTCGGCAAGGTTACGGATCCCTCCGGCGGTGTGCTGCCGGGTGTCACCGTGACGATTGCCGGAACGGGGCTTCAACAGCCGCTGGTGGGCGTCACCAGCGAGAACGGCACTTACCAGTTCGCGAGCGTTCCGATCGGCACCTATAGCGTGACGTTCGAGCTGGCGAGCTTCAAGAAGTCGGTTCGCGACAAGGTCGTGATTTCGACGGGCTTCAACGCCCAGATCGATCAGAGGCTCGAGATCGGCCAGATGTCGGAAGAGGTGACGATCTCGGCGGTGTCGCCGGTGGTCGATACCAAGAAATCCTCGACGAGCCAGACGTTTACATCGGAGGTTCTCGAGAAGATCCCGACCGCGCGCGATCCGTGGCAGGTCATCAACATGACGCCGGGCGTGCAAGCCGGCCTCAACGTCGGCGGGTCGTCGTCGGGTCAGCAGGTCAGCCTTGCCTCGCGAGGCACGCAGTCGAACGTGCAGTGGAACCTCGAGGGAGGCTCGATCACTGACCTGTCGTCGAACTCCTCGCCGTCGTATTTCAACTTCGACTCCTTTTCCGAGATCCAGGTGACCAACGGCGGCGGCGACGTGACCGTCCAGTCGTCCGGACTGTCGATCAACCTCGTGACCAAGAGCGGGAGTAACGTGTTCAAGGGGTCGGGCGTCGCCACCTACGAGAACGACGCGACCCAGGGGAACAACGTCACCGAGGACCTGTTCAACACCGGCCAGAACGGGTTCCTGTCGGGCAATCCGATCCATAGCATCTCCAACTACTCGGCCGAGTTCGGCGGGCCGATCATGAAGAACCGGCTGTGGTTCTGGGGCGCAGCCGATAAGCAGGACATCAACGTCGGCATCGTCAACTTCTTCGACGGCTCGCAGGGACAGTTCTGCAACTCGCTGATTGCGGCGCAGAAGGCTGGATCGAACGCGCTGAAGGGACTCGTGACCTACGACAAGCTGGCCGACGTCCAGAAGTGCCTGAGCAACGACAAGACGGTGATCAAGGACCTGCAGTGGAAGTTCAACTACCAGTTGAACGCCTCGAACAAGTTCCAGTACCTGTTCTCGAGCGACAACAAGTACCGCAATGCGCGTGGCTCGAGCGCGACGGTCCAGAAGGAAGCGTCGACCCAGCAAACGTCTGATGCGCCGTGGAGCTTCCCGCTGCCGACGCACTCGATTACCCACACCTACGTCGCCTCCGACAAGCTGGTGTTCAACAACCAGGTGACGTACGTGCTCGGCGGCTTCTTCCTCGATTACCAGGACGTGGCCCCGCAGGGCAACTGCGGTCAGAGCCGCTACACCGGGTCCGACCAGCTGTATTCCCGCGACTCCAGCTGCCTGTGGAACATCCAGCAGCTGACCAACCGCACGTCCAGCGTCCAGAGCCGGTCGCTGCAGGCGACCTACCAGACATCGCGCCCGTCCTGGGAGGTCAAGAGCGACGGCACCTACTTCATGAGCCATACGCTCGGCGGCGATCACTCGCTGAAGTTCGGCCTCGGCTGGCGCCGCAACCCGATCCTGACCTTCTCCCACTACAGCGGCGGCGCGCGCGCGACGGTCGAATGCGCCGGCAACAGTTCCAGCAATTGCGGCGACGGCAGCTACGTCGCCCCCGGGTCGGCGACCGGCGTGGTCGGCTACCAGGCCGTGCTCTACCGCGACCGCCTGATCAACAACAACTGGTGGACCTACGACGGCTACCTCCAGGACAGCTACAGCCGCGGCCAGTGGCGCATCAACGGCGGCCTTCGCTACGACTGGCAGCAGTCGAAATACCTCGGCGGCTGCGTGCCGGGCAACGCCCTGCGGCCGGACCTGATTCCGTCGCAGTGCGAGACCGCGACCGGGGTCGACACGACGACCGGCAGCGCGATCCAGTCGTTTGGCAACTGGTCGCCGCGCGTCTCGGTCACCCGCGACCTGTTCGGCGACGGCAAGACGCAGATCCACGGCAACGTGGCGTATTACTACGACACCCGCATCACGCTGGCGAACGCGCTCAGCGGCCTCGGCGCGGCGTCGCTCACCTGGGGACCCAACACGTCCTCCGGCGCGTGTACCGGGACGAGCTGCTGGCAGGACCTCAATCTCGACGGCGTCGTGCAGGTAAACGAGCTGACCGGCACACCGTCGCCGAGCAGCTCGCGCTTCGTCAACGGCGTGCTGGTGCCGGCAGGGAACACCGTCGACCCGAGCGCCAAGATCGGCCGCACTCGTGAAGCCGTGGTCGGCCTCCAGCACGAGCTCATCTCGAATCTGGCCGTCGGCGTCGACTTCATCTACCGCAAGTACGATCGTGGCACCGCCAACTACACCGTCGGCTTCACCCCGGGTCCGGGCTACGACGCGCTGCGCGCGCTCTACCTGCCCGCCACCTACATCGATCCCGTGACGGGCCTGAGCGCGCAGTACTACTACGTCTGCGACGGCTGCTCGCGTCCCTCGGGACTCGGCACGACGACGCTGACCAACCCGAACTATCAGATCTACAAGGGCGTCGATTTCACGATGAGCAAGCGCTACAGCCACAACTGGCAGGGTGCGGTCGGCATCACCGTGCAGGACAACCCGCAGTACTTCCCGTACGGAACGGCGACCTACCTCAATCCGACGGCGCCGAGCAGTACCGGAGTGGGTACCTCCTTCGACCTGACCAACGGCCTCAGTACGATCGCGAAGTATCTGGTCAAGGCGCAGGGGAGCTATACCTTCCCGTGGGACATCAACCTGTCCGGCAACTTCAACTGGAACCAGGGGGCGACCCGCACGATCGCCATCAACGGGCCGGGCCAGGTGCCAGGCGGCACCACCGGCACGATCAACTACAGCTCACTGATCGTCCAATCGGTCGACGCGGTGCGCTTCGACGCCACTCCGCTGCTTGATCTCAGCGTGCAGAAGGTCGTGAAGCTCCGCGGCGGCAAGGAGCGGTTGAAGCTGATGCTGGATGGATTCAACATGTTCAACATCAACGGCATCCAGAGCTTCGTCAGCAACAACCAGAGCAGTTCGGGTTTCACGCAGCCGGCCTCGATCGTGCCGCCGCGGGTATTCCGCTTCGGCGCGTCGATCCAGTTCTAACCGCGTTCTATCCGAGACGGAAAAAGGGGCTCCGGGTTTCCACCCGTGGGCCCCTTTTTCCGCCGATCACCCGAACGTCCGATCCCGAAATCACCCGATCATTTCGTGAACCCCCAGATCGCTTGCTGTGGCGGCAGCTTGGTGGCCGCATAGCTCCTGCGGGCGCGGACGCGCGTACCCGGCACGCTGGTCTTGACCTCGATCTTGCGGACCTTGCCGTCCATCGTGGCGTTGGTGGGCTGGTAGCCGATGATGTAGTAGGTGCTCGTATCCTTGACGATCATCGCGAACGCGTGGGTGATGTCGTCGATCTTGCGGATCATCAGCCCGCCGGTCCCCTCGGTCAGGATCGTCGGCCCATCCTCGCCGGTGTCGAAGCTCGTGACCCGCGAGCGCTCCATCATCGTCACGTCGGGGTTGACGCTCATGCCGTTGATCAGGCCGCGTCCGTCGATGGAGTAGATCGTCACGCCGCTGCGCGCCGCCTGCGCGGCCAGCATCTGCAGCTGCGAGCGGCTCTCTTCGACGTAGAACCCTTCGGTCATCAGGATGACCGTCTTGCGGCCGGGAATGCGCGCCAGGCCGCTGGCGACGCGCTCCAGACCCTGCAGGGTCCGATCCGTCATCATCCTCGCCTGGCGAACGTAGAGGCGCCCCTTCTGCTGGATCATGTTCTCGACGTTGCCGATGCCGCCTTCGCTCTGGCAGGCCGACGGATCGTCCGAGCACGCCTTCTGGCCGAGGCGTTCGACGACCTCGCGCGACCCGTCGGCGATCTGCATGGCTTCGACCTCGCTGTTGATGCGCGGCCATTGCCGGAAAGGCGCCTGGATCGCCTGGCGGTTCTCGAACGCGGGCTGCACCGCGCGGATCCCGCCGAGCAGCTCGCCGCGGTCGACCGTGAGGCGGCCTCTGTACATCCCGCCGTTCAAAAAAACGCCGCCCGCGTCGCCGGGCGCGAACATGTCGCGCAGGAAAGCCGCGGCGCCGTCCTTGACGCGCATCAGCGCGTCGTTCGAGAGATGCGCTTCGTCGAACATCATGACGAAGATCCGGTGCGCGCCAGACTCGGCGAGGGCGCTGTACTCGCTCGGAACCGCGGCGTCGCCAGTCGCCGCGTCGCGCGTCACCATGAAGAACTGCTGGATCTGCTGCGGTTTGCCGTTTTCGTAGATCGTCACCTGCTCCGGGGTCAGATCGCGAACGAAATTGCCGTTGCGATCGAGGACGATGGCGTCGACCTCGACCAGCTCGGTGGTGGACTTGAACGTGGGGGTACGCCCCTGCTGCGCCTGAAGGCACGCCAGGCCGCACAGGGCCAGCACAGTCACGCGCATGACAGGTTCTCCTCCGTGGAGCGGATTGTACCCTCGTCCTACCTGCCCCGCATCGACCTGGCCCGCGCCAGATTCTGCTGCGCGTGGCCATTCGAGGGGTCGAGATCCAGCTGCCGCCGGAAGGCGTCGATTGCCTCGTCGATGCGGCCCGTCGACGCCAACGCGATCCCGAGCCCGCCGAACACCCAGGCGTCTTCCGGCCGGCGCACGGTCAGGTCGCGCAGGAGTGGGACGGCCTCGACGAAACGCCCCTGCCGCAGCAGGATCTGCGCGAGCTGCACCATCGCCTCGGCGTCTCCGGGATCGGCGGCCAGTGCCGCGCGATACGCCAACGCCGCGTCTTCCTCCCGGCCCGCCTTCACGAGCGCCGCCGCGAGCTGCCTGCGCGCGAGCCGGACCTGGTCCAGTTGGGGAGGCTGACTGGCGATGTACGCGCGCAGCGGCTCGACGGCTTCGGCGGGCCGGTTCTGCGCCACGAGGACCGTGCCGAGGTAGTAGCGCGCCGGTGGATATGCGGAGGCGGCCGCACGCAGCCGGGCTTCCGCCTCCGTCAGTCGTCCGGCGGCGGCGAGTTCCACGCCGAGCATCGAGTCTGCCGCCGGACTGGGCCAGCGCTGCGCCGCCGTCTCGGCGAGGCGAAGGCTGGAGCGGTACTCGGCGTTGCGCGAGATGGTCGCAGCAGCCAGGAGCGTTGCGGCGGCCACGAGCGCGGTCACCCGCCAGCGCGGCGACGGTACCAATCGGCGAAACGCCATCACCATGAGCGTGACGACCGCGATGAGCGGCAGGTACATCCGCCGCTCGGCGCCGACCTCGGTCGCGATCGGCACAATGCTGGACGTCGGCGCGAGCGTGAGAAAGAAAACCACGCCGAGGAACCCCGCTCGAGGCCATCGCCGCCAGGCCCACGCCGCGCCAGCCATCATGATCGCGATCGCGATGAGTTGTGGCAGCACGTCCGCGACCGACAGGGGCCGCGGCCAGCCGTAATACAGCACCAGGCTGCTCGGCCACACCGCCAGCCGGAGGTATCTGACGATCATCACCGCTTCATTAAGCAGGTAGGTCCAGGCGTCGCCGTCGGGCGCCGAGAAACCCGCCGACAGGCCGCGCGGGGCTTGCCAGAGGAGCGCGGCGAGCAGCAGCCAGGTGAGCGCAAGCCCCGCATAGAGCCAGACGCGCCGCCGCAACGCTTCCCTGAAGGAGGGGAACAGGAACACCCTGTCGTACGCAACAACGACGAGCGGCGCGGTCACCATCGATTCCTTGGTGGCCATGCCCAGACCGCAGGCGACGATCGCTGCGACGGTCCACCAGGCCACGTTCGCGTTGCGCCGCGCCGCGCGAGCGGCGCAGTAGATCGTGGTCAGGTAGAACAGGGCCATCAGCGATTCGGTGCGCTCGGTCAGGTAGTCGACGGCTTCGCTGTTGAGCGGATGAACGCCCCAGAGGAGCGCGACCGCCAGCGCCGTCTCCAGCGACGTCACCCCTCGGAAGATGGCCAGGATCAGCAGCGTGCACAGCACGTGGATCGCGACGTTGACGGCGTGGTAGCCGCCCACCTCGCGCCCGCCGATCGCGTAATTGATCGCGAACGACAGATTGGCGACCGGACGACCGGCCACCGATGTCTCGCGTGGCGGCTGGAGCACTCGACCACTGTTCAGGTGCTCGATCGTGGCGTTGTCGATGATCGTGGCGCGGTCGTCGAAGATGAGCGGACCGCGCAGGCTGTTGACGTAGACACCGGCGAGCGCAACCACGATGAGCAGATGCGGCCACCACTGGCGCGGCCCCACCTGTGTCACCGGGCGAGGCTCGCGCTGTCGCATGGACCTAGCGGCCGCGCACGCGCTTGAGGTTGTCGGCGGCGTTCCGGTCGTCGGGATCGAGCGTGAGGGCTTTGGTCCACGCGTCGATCGCCGCGGACGCCCGCCCGGTATTGGCGAGCACCACACCGAGTGCCGTGTAAGCGGCGGCGAGCGAGGGATCCAGTTCGATCGCGCGACGGAGCGACACCTCGGCGCCCGGCGCGTCTCCCGCCTGCAATTGCGCCGTACCGAGGTTCTCCCACGCAAGCGCGTTTGCCGGATCCGCCGCGAGCAGCCGGCGGAAGATCGCCGACGCCTCGCCGAGGCGGCCCGCCATTACGTAGGCGTTGCCGAGCGCCGTGAGCGCATCGAAGTCAGCGCCGGCGGTGTCCTTCAGGAGTGCGATCGCCTGGGTTGGCCGTCCGGCCTCGGCGAGATACTGGCCGAGGCGGATCCGCACCTCGCTCTGCGTGACGCCGTTGCGCAGCGCCAATTCCAGCGTGGCGATCGCCTCGTCGGCGCGGCCGGCGCGCCACTGCACCAGCGCCAGCTTGCGATACGCGTCCTCGGTGTCGGGACGTCTGTTGATGATCGCGCGATAGATGTCGGCGGCCTGCTGCGCGCGGCCGGCGCTGAGCGCGTCGTTCGCCTGCGTCAGCATCTGCTCGATCTCGACCAGCCGCTTCGGGTCGTCGGCGTCGGTGTAGCGCTCTTTCACCGCCGCCGATCCGCCGCCGATGTAGCCCAGGGACCGCAGGCGCTCGATCGTCTCGGCCGTCTCCGTCTGCGCACGGGCCGGCGGCGTGACGCTGAATTGCTTGAGCGTTTCCCCCATCACGCGCAGCCGGTCGCCGCGCGAAGCGGCGAGGTTCGAGTGTTCGGCCGGATCGGCGGCGAGGTCGTAGAGCTCGACGATGGGCAAGTCGATGTACTTCTCGCGGCCGACCAGCACGCCTCGGAGCGGCGCCCACCCGCGCGTCACGGCCGCGCTCATCGCCTCGAAATACGACGGCCGCTCCTCGCCGCGGCCGGCCGTGATGGTGTCGAGCAGCGACGTGCCGGATCCTGCCGCGGGCGCGCCGGCAGAGGCGAGCAGCGTCGGCAGCAGATCGATGTGTCTCACCGGCGTGTCGATGACCACACCCCGGCGATCGGCCGCCACGCTGCCGCCGACCTCGGCGACGAGCAAGGGAACGTGCAGCGTCGGCTCGTAGGCAAACAGGCTGTGCGTGCGCTCGCCGTGTTCGCCCAGGCTCTCACCATGGTCGCCGGTGACGACGACCAGGGTGGGGCGGGACAGGCCGCGAAGACGATCGAAGAGCGGCGCGAGCGCGGCGTCGGTCCACGACACCTCGCCGAGGTACGGGTTGGCCGCAAAGCGCGTCGCGAATTCGCCTGGCGGTTGGTACGGCTCGTGTGGATCGTAGACGTGCACCCACGCGAACCATTTGCCAGGCCGTCCCCCGATCCAATCGAGCGCTGATTTCACGACCGCGTCGGCGGGCCGCTCGCGCTCGGCCGGTTCCCCGGGCGCGCCGGGGCGGGTCATCGTGTCGTCGTAGACATCGAAGCCCGGTGTCAGGCCGAACCGTCGATCGAGCGGAAAGCCGCCGACGAACGCACCGGTGGCGAACCCGCGCGCCTTCAGCAGCGTCGCCGCGGTGGCGTCCTCCGGCCGCAGCCGGTAGCCGGTGTTGTCGCGGATGCCATGCTGATACGGATAACGGCCGGTCAGGATGCTCGCGTGCGACACGAGCGTCACGACCGCGTGCGCATGCGCAAACGTGAAACGGGCGCCATGCGCGGCAAGTGCGTCCAGGCTTGGAGTGGCGGCCGCGCCGCCGTACGACCCAAGCGCGTCCGCGCGCAAGGTGTCGATCGTCACCAGTAGGATATTGCGGTCCGCGTTCGGGACCACGGAGAAGCCGCGGCTGTCGAACACGCTGCAGGCCGCGGCCGCGCAGACGAGCAGGATCGGCAGGCGGCGTGTTACAGCGGCCATCGGCGACCGGACATCGATCGCCGTCACTTCTGCAGCGGCTGCGTCGAGATCGGCTCGTCCTTCTTGAGGTACTTGTTCAGGAACGCCTCCATCCGATCCCAGATCGGAATCCACCGTCTGTAGAGTAGCGTCTCGTGCGTGTCATCGGGCATCACGAACAGCTCGTAGGGAACGTCGTGCGCGCGCAGCAGCTGCACCAGGCCGACACTCTGCGCGAAATTGACGTTGCGATCGTCGTCTCCCTGAATCACCAGGACGGGCGACGTCCAGTGATCGATCTCGGAGATCGACGACGACTTGTAGGCGAGATTCTCAGGATCGACGCTGCTGCCGTAGAGATGGACGCCGGCCAGGTCGACTCCAGCGATGAACATGTCCGAATTGCGAGCCAGCGCCTGAGACGTCAGGAGCCCGCCATACGACAGACCCCAGATGCCGACCCGCTTCGGGTCTACGTCGGGCCGCCCCTGGAGATACTTGCCGCCCGCGACGACGTCCTGATACTCCGAGTTGCCGCGCAGGTTCGTATTCGGGGCGGTGCGGAACGATTTTCCGTAGCCGACCCCGCCGCGGTAGTTCACCGACAGCACGACGTAGCCCTGGCTCGCCAGCCACTGATTGACGGCGTAGAAGAGGTGATAGACCTCCATGTAGTGGTAGGCCGGCAGCATCTGCCGCACCGGCCCGCCGTGCACGAAGACGATCGCCGGCCGCCGCTCGCCTGGACGCAGGTCCTTCGGCAGGAACAGCTGGTTGTGGATCTCCATCCCGTCGGCCGCCTTGGTGATGACAGTCTCCGGCTTCACGTGCGCCTCGGTGGGGAAGGCCTTGGGCAACACGGGATAGAGCACCCGCTGTGCCGACGCCTCCATCGGCTGCGGCTCCGCGGCAGGAAAGATCGCCACCGATTGCGGCCGGTTCCAGTCGGCGCTGAGCACTGCGATTTTGCCGGATGGCAGCACGACCGGATCGTGTTCGATCGCGTCCCCGCGGGTCAGCTGCTCGGGCGTACCTCCCGCCACGGGCACGCGCCAGATATGTCGATGCTCGATGTCGGTGGCGTTGGTGCCGTAGTAGAGAAAGCCGCCATCCGGAGAAAACGAAAACGATTCGATCTGTCCGCTCTGCGGCGTCAGACTCGTCGGCTCCGCCGCCTTCAGCGGCGGCGTTGCAGGCATGAACACGTCCGTTCGGCTGTTCGGACCGGTGTTGTGAACGGGGCCGTCGCCCGTCACCGCCACGGAGTAGAAGCGCGTCCATTCCTCCGGCTCGAGCTGGAAGACGACGCGGTCGCCTCTCCACGCGATCGTGTTGATCGTGGTGAAGACCTTGTCGTTTGCCGCGTTGTGCCAGAACTCCTGCGCATCGCCGCTGGCGGCGTCGGCCACCCAGAAGGCGAGCGTATAGCCACCACTGAACGTGGCGCTCGTCAGGCCCGGCCGAGGAGGCGGCGCATTCGACGGCTGTCCACCGGCCGCCTCGCCACCGCGGGCGCCGCGTCCTGCCACTGCGTCGGGGTTTCCGTTCGCACCACCGCGACCCGCGCCGCCACGCCCCTGTGCCCCGGCCTGCGGATTAAACGCGGGGCCCGCGGGATTGCCGAGGCCGCCGCCGCCGGGCTGCGACTGCAGCGCGAACGGCGTGCCTGGCCGGCGGATGAAGGCGATCCGTTTGCCGTCGGCCGACCAGGTGGGACTCGTGTCGAAATCGACGCTCGGCGAGAGGTACGTGACCTGGCGCGCCGCCAGATCGTAGACCGCGATGAAGCTGTGATCCGTGCGGCGGCTGACGAACGCCAGCCGACGCCCGTCGGGCGACCACACCGGGTTGCCGTTGGCGCCCCAGATTTTTACGTACGGCTTCGAACCCTTGTCGTAATCGTTCGTCCGCGGCCCCTGCGCCGTCGAGACGCGATAGATCTGCCCGTCCCTGACGTAGGCGATGTATCGGCCATCCGGCGACAGCGTGCCCTCGCTGCCTTCGGCGAGTCGCCACGACGCGCCGGGGACGGTCGTCTTCGCCGCCCAGATCGCCCGCTCGACGCCATTGGGATCGGCCTCCGGGCTCGCCACCCAGCCGTCGCGGTTGCGGTCGGCGCCGCGGGTAAACGTGACCGTCGTCCCGTCATCCGAGATCGACAACTGGGTCGTGTCGACGCCGTCGTCGCTCAGATACTGGGTGACGCGAACGGGCTTGAAGTCCGGTGCCGACGCGGTGAACACGTTGCGCAGCCCTTTGTCGTTGGCGATCCACGCCACGCGTTCCGCCTTCTTCGCGGCGACCAGTTCCTGCGGAAACGCGAAGGTCATGAATTGCGCCATCGTCGGCACGTGCCGCGCCTGGGCTGGCGGTTCGACGGCATGCGCCGCCACGCCGGCGAAGATGCCGAGCGCGACGACGGTGAGGCGGAAGCGCTTCATGGCTGACGTGCTCCTTTTGAATCCGCTTGAATCCGCGCGATGCGCGCAATCGCGACCGGTGGCATCAGCGACTGCCGTCCGGCAGCCGTGTCGGCCTGCGTGTTGACGGGCTGCTGCTGGATGCGGCGCACGACGTCCATGCCGGCGGTCACGCGGCCAAACGCGGCGAAGCCCTGTCCGTCTTCGTAGCGCTTGCTGCCGAAGTCGAGTGCCGGCTCGTCGTCGAGACAGATGAAGAAGTCCGAGGTCGCCGAGTCGGCGGCGGAGGTGCGCGCCATCGAGATGACGCCGCTGACGTGCTTCAGCCCCGTCGCCGTGGTCCGTTCGAGTGGGACGGGCGGGAAACCCTCGGATCGACGGACGGGGTTGATGCCTGCCTGGACGATCTGCATCGGCGGACGCTCGGGCTGCGGAACGTAGTCGTCGGGTCGCGTCGCCCGATGGAAGCGGCCACCGTCGTACAGCTTTGCATCCACGTATCTCAGGAAGTTCGCGGCCGTGAGGGGCGCGTGGACGGGGTCGACCGCGACATCAATGTTGCCGAGGGGCGTCTCGATACGGACGAGGACGTCGCCCGATCCTGCCTGCGTCGGCCCGGCGAGCGCCGCGACGCCGAGGGCCAGAGCCGAGAGCAGAAGCTTCATGGATACCGGCGAAGTGTATCGCACGTTGAAAAAGGAGTGATCTCCGTGGAGGGGGCGCCCTCTGCGGGAAATCGTCGGTGACAGCTGCCGCCGCTACCACGACCGATGGACGTGCGCGCGGATGCGCCGGTCGTAGATCTGCTGGATCTCTGCCATCGCGCCCGCGTCGATCGGAGGAAGCGCCGAGGCGGCCGCATTCGCGCGCGCCTGCTCGGGCGTGCGGGCGCCTGGAATCGCGCAGGTGACGGCGTCGAACATGAGCGTCCAACGCAGCGCGAACTCCGCCATCGAATGGCCTGCCGGAACCAGCGGCCGCAGCTCCTCGACCGCCGCCAGGCCCACGTCGTAGGGCACGCCCGAGAACGTTTCCCCCTTGTCGAATGCCTCTCCCTGGCGGTTGAACCGGCGGTGGTCGTCGGCCTCGAACGTCGAGGCCGCGCTCAGTTTTCCGGTCAGCAGGCCGCTCGCGAGCGGCACCCGCGCGAGGATGCCGACGTTCTGGCGGCGCGCTTCGGGAAAGAACGCTTCTGCCGGCTTCAGGCGGAACATGTTGAAAATGATCTGTACGGTCTCCACGCCGGGACGGCGGATCGCCTCGAGCGCCTCGTCGACGCGCTCGACGCTGACGCCGTAGTGACGGATCTTTCCAGCGGCGACCAGGCCGTCCAGCAGCTCATAGACGGCGCCGCTGGCGATGACCGCTGTCGGCGGGCAGTGCAGTTGCAGCAAATCGATCGTGTCGGTGTCGAGGTTTTTCAAGCTGCGATCGACCCAGGCCGCGAGATTGTCGCCGGTGTAGCCCTCGACCGTCTGCGAGGGCAGGCGCCGCCCCGCCTTGGTCGCGACGTGGATCGTCTCTCCGCGACGTTCGCGGCGAAGCTGCGCGATCAGGCGTTCGCTGCGGCCGTCGCCGTAGACGTCGGCGGTGTCGATGAAGTTGACGCCGGCGTCGATCGCCGCATGCAGCGCGCGCATCGACTGTTCGTCGTCGACGGCCCCCCAGGCGCCGCCGATCGCCCACGCCCCGAAACTGACCGCGGACACGCGAAGCCCGGTCCTGCCCAGCATCCGATACTGCATCCGTTCGCTCCCACGAAGTACGGCTGATGTGCGAAGATGTCCGGCGATGAATCGCACACTCGCTATC
The DNA here is from genome assembly GCA_036496585.1 of Vicinamibacterales bacterium. Classification (NCBI taxonomy): domain Bacteria; kingdom Pseudomonadati; phylum Acidobacteriota; class Vicinamibacteria; order Vicinamibacterales; species Vicinamibacterales bacterium. The sequence goes on along the minus strand of DASXLB010000003.1, from coordinate 19,575 downwards.
GCACTGGCCGTCGCCGTCGTCTGCGCCACGCTCGGCGCCCAGGACGCGATGGTGACGCCTGACAGTATCAAAGGATTCGCGCTGCGCAGCCTCGGCCCGGACATCACGACCGGCCGCATCTCCGACATCGACATCGATCCGAAGAATCCCAACGTCTGGTACGTCGCCAGCGCCTCCGGCGGCCTTTTCAAGACCGACGACCGCGGCAATCATTTCAGTGCGATCTTCGACGAGGGAGGCTCGTACTCGCTCGGCGCCGTCAAGGTGGATCCGAAGGACTCGAAGGTCGTCTGGCTTGCCACGGGCGAGAACAACAACCAGCGAAGCGTCGGCTACGGCGACGGCATTTACAAGTCGACCGACGCGGGCAAGAGTTGGAAGCGGATGGGCCTCGAGAATTCCGAGCACATTCAGAACATCTTGATCGACCCGCGCAATTCCAACGTCGTGTTCGTCACGGCGATTGGCCCGCTGTGGCGCGCGGGCGGCGACCGCGGCCTCTACAAGACGACCGACGGCGGCGTGACCTGGAAGGCCGCCCTGACCGTGAACGAAGACACGGGGGCGCAGGATGCGGTGATGGATCCCCAGCATCCCGACACCCTCTACGTCGCCATGAACCAGCGGCGCCGGCAGGTGGGGCAGTTGATCGGCGGCGGACCAGGCAGCGGCCTCTACAAGACAACCGACGGCGGCGCACATTTCACGAAGCTGACCAAAGGGCTGCCCACCGTGGAGATGGGCCGGATGGGCCTGGGTATCAATCCGAAGAACCCGAAGACCCTCTACGCCATCATCGCCGCGCAGCGTAACGAAGGCGGCTTCTTCCGATCCGACGACGCCGGCGCGTCGTGGACGCGCATCGGCAAGCAGGCCCAGACCGGAGGACGCGGGGGGGACGACTTCTTCCGCGGCGGCGACCCCGGGTACTACGACGAGCTTTTCGTGGATCCGGAGAACCCCGAGACCGTCCTGATCGTCAACACCAATCTCGCCAGGAGCGACGACGGCGGGAAGACCTGGCGGAATGTGCAGCTCGAAGGCGTGCACGTCGACTATCACGAGGTCGTGTGGGATCCGAGCGACCATCGCCACGTCCTGGTCGGCAACGACGGCGGCGTCTACGAGTCGTATGACAACTGGCAGACCTGGCGGCACTTCACGAATCTGCCGCTCTCGCAGTTCTACCGGATCTCTGTCGACAACGCGAAGCCGTTCTACCACGTCTGCGGCGGCGCGCAGGACAACGGTTCGGTCGAGGGGCCCTCGCGCTCGCTGAACCGCGTCGGCATCCGCACCAGCGACTGGTTCAACATCGGCGGCGGCGACGGCTTCCAGTGCCGCATCGACCCCGAGGATCCGAACATCGTCTACGCCCAGTCGCAGGAGGGGAACGCGACCCGGCTCGATCTGCGCACCGGTGTCAGCGTCGGCATCATCCCGAGGACGAACAACATCTACGGCATGTCACAGGGCGACATCGACGCGGAGGTCCGCACGGCCACGCTCGGCCGCGGCGGTGCAGCTGGGGCTGGGGCCGCAGGCGGAGCCGGGGGCGGAGCCGGTGGCGCAGGGGCGGCCGGCGGCGCAGACGCGGCCGGCGGCAGAGGCGCGGCAGGGGGCGCGGGCGCGGGCGGAGCCGGAGCGGCGGGCGGGGGACGCGGCGGCGCGCAACGCCTTGGCCGCTGGCACTGGGACACGCCGCTCATCGTCAGCCCCCATTCGGCGCGCCGGCTGTACTTCGGCGGCGACCGGATCTACCGCAGCGACGATCGCGGCGATTCCTGGAAAGCCGTCAGCGGAGACCTGACGCGCAATCTGGATCGCACTCAGATCCCCATCATGGGCAAGATCTGGCCTCCAGACTCGGTCGCCTACATGGAAGCCACGACGCGGCTCAGCACTATCACGGCGCTCGACGAATCGCCGCTGCTCGAGGGGCTGCTCTACGCTGGCACCGACGACGGCCTGATTCAGGTGACTGAAGACGGCGGCAGGACGTGGCGCAAGGCCGATCCGATCCAGGGGGCGCCGGAGTTCACCTACGTGACCGACGTGCAGGCCTCCTCGCGCGACGTCGACACGGTGTTCGCGACTCTCAACGACTGGAACCGCGGCAACTTCAAGCCCTACGTGTTCAAGAGCACGGACCGTGGCAAGACGTGGACGGCCATCGCCGGCGATCTGCCGCAGCGCTCCGGCGCCTGGTCGATCGTCCAGGATGCGGTCGACGGCAGTCTGATGTTCGTCGGCACGGAGTTCGGCCTGTTTACCACCGTCGACGGCGGTGCCCACTGGGTCAGGATGGCGGGCATTCCGAACGTCATGGTTCGCGACGTGACGATCCAGAAGCGCGACGGCGATTTGGTCGCCGGCACCTTCGGACGCGGCGTCTACATCCTCGACGACTACACCGCGCTGCGCGATCTGTCGGCCGAGACGTTGAAGGATCGCGCCCGGCTCTATCCGATCCGCGACGCATCTCAATTCAACGAGCTGAACCAGATGGAAGCGACGTGGGGCAACAGCGCGAATCCGAACCCGCCCTATGGCGCGCTGCTCACGTATTCGCTCGGCGCCGGCGCCGGTGAGAAGCTGGCGCTGACCATCGCTGACAACGAGGGCAAGCAGGTGCGCCGACTCGATCTGTGCGGCGACGAAACGACCGCCGGGCTGCACCGCATCGCGTGGGATCTTCGCCCCGACGCACCGAACGCGCCGTCCCGCTGCGCGCCGCAGGGCCGGGGCGCGTTTGGCGGTGGCTTTGGCGGTCGTGGCGGTCCCGCCGCGGTGGCGCAAGGGCGCTACACCGCGACCATCGGCACCATGAACGGCGACGCCTTCACGGCCGTCGGACGTCCGGTGTCGTTCCTCGTGGTGCCGCTGCCGCGGTGACACGGAAGGGGAAGAGATACTAAGGAGCGAAGGGACACGACCGGCGAAGGATCAACCGCCGGAGCTGATCCGGACGTCCACCTGGCGCTGCTCGTCCTGGCCGACGACGACCAGCGTTGCCTCTTTCGACAAAGTGTCGAAGCTCGCCGGGTCGGCGAGCGCGAGACCGACCATGCGGTCCTGCGGCACGGCGATGAGGTAGTAGCGGCCTGGCAGCAGCCCCGGCAGCCGGTAGTGGCCGGCCGAGTCGATGCCGCCGCGGCGGGTTCGAATCGAGTTCGAACGCCAAAGACTCTTGTCGTCCGAGAACAGGAAGATCATCGCCTCGGTTGCCGGCTTGCCTGCCGCGTCCGTCACGGTGCCCTCGATCATCGACGCCTGGCTGGTGAGCGTGATCGTCACGCGTTCGCCGTTCTTGAACTCATGCGGCGTGTCGGTGATGTCTTCGCCGCCGGCCAACTGCACCGACTTCAACGCGTTCTGCGGCGCGCTGCCGCGCAGCAGCAGTTCGCCCGACAGCCCTTTCATCGTGAACGTCAGGTCCGGGGCGACGACCGCCGCCGACGGCACTAGTGAGCCGTTGCCTTCAGGATCGCCTGGCGCGGCGCTGACTCGTATCGGCGGCGTTCCTTGTCCAGACGGCATCTGGGGCGGCCCGTTTTCGAACACCAGGGTGCCGGTGATCGTTGCGCCCCGGCTCGTCGTCACGAGAAGGTCGTCCAGGTCCGCGTCGACGGTCAGCGGCAGGGTCGCAAACTCTCCCGGATCCGGAACCGATCCGTCAGGGTTGGGCGGCTGCGGCGGCTGCTGCTGCTGCTGGCGCACGATGAGCCGGTACGCGCCAGGGGCGATGTTGCGCATCTGGAAGCGGCCCTGGCCGTCGGTGTTGAAGCCGTAGGTCATGCCCCCGCCCGAGAGTGATCGCTTCTGCAGGATGCCGTTGCTCCGCGACGACGGGCGTCCCTGCGAATCCGTGATGATGCCGGTGATGTGAAACAGGCGGCCCGAGATCATCCGGATTTCCACGCCGGGCGTTTCGACGCCGGCCTTCGCCCGGACCCGCTGTCCCGACGCTTCGTCGGCGCCGGTGGGGAAGTAGGTCGTGATGAAACCGATCTTGTCGTCGTCGGTCTCTGGCGGGGCATTCGGCGGCACGAACGTATTGCCGCGAGCCTCCGCGGCGACGAAGTAGTCGCCGGGCGCAAGGCCGAACAGGCGGAACTGCCCGAGATCGTCGGTCTGAGCGTTGCCGCCGGTTCGCATGGTGCGCGTCGATCCCGGAAGCGGCAGGACCGTGTAGACCTGGACCCGCGCCAGCGCCTCGCCGTTCTCGTCAGTCACGCGGCCGGTAATGACGCCGCCACGGGGGAGCGCGATCGTCGCCTTGTCGAAGGTCTGCCCCTCGGCCAGCTCGATCGGCTGACCCGGGTCAGAAGAGACCGGACCGATCGGACGCGTCGCGCCAAACGCAATCCCCAGGTACCCGGCAGAGTACTGCGCGGGAGACGCCCTCAGCCGATACGATCCGGCGGGCAGATCGCGGAACTCGAACGCGCCCTGCGAATCGGTCGTAGCGCCTTTCGGGCGCCCGGCGGTCATCGACACCGTGGTCGTTACTTGCCCGCCGTTCGCCGAAATCATCGTCGTCGTGGTGGGTGGCGTCTGTCCGGTTCCCATCGGCGGCGCAGGAGGCGCCACGGGCGACAGGCTCACCTGTGCGCGACGGACCGGCGCGCCGGTATCAGCGGCGACGACGCGCCCGCGAATGACGCCGGTGCCGGCCGCCTCCGGCGGCGGACGCCGAGTCAGATCGCGCGGCGGACCGGCCTGGCTCGCCGGAGCGGACTGCGGGGCGGCTCCAGCCAGACCGAGCGTCACCAGAACGGCTGCCAGCACCATGCGCCACCTTTCCCGGCTATTTTAGACGCAAGACCGGCCGAATGGTTTGACGCAGGCTAACCGTCTGCAGCCCCGTCCGTCTCATACGCAGACTGTCTATGGGAAGAGACACACTGAAAGCCGACTCCAGGCTGAGATGCACCTGGATGACCGACGCATGGCGGGATTTGACGCACGCGTTTCGCGGAATGCGACGCGACGCCGCCTTCACCACGTTCGTGATTCTCATCGCCGGCCTCGGCATTGGCGCGAGCTCGACGACATTCAGCGTCGTCAACGCCCTGCTGCTGCGACCGCTGCCATTTCACGATGCGGATCGCCTCGTCTGGATCGAGAACGAGGCGTGGAACATGCAGGTGAGCCAGTTCCAGGATTTCCGGGCGCAGAACAGGTCATTCTCCGATCTCGCCGGGATCGGATCCAACGGCAACGGCGCTGGAGACATCGCGCTCACGGGATCGGGCGAGCCGGAGCGCCTGACGAGCACCGCCGTCACCCAAAACTTCTTCGCGTTGCTTGGTGTGGCGCCGGCGATCGGACGGTCGTTCACCATCGAAGAGTGCGGGGGGAAAGCCAGCGCACCCCCGGCTGCGGTGTTGAGCCACGGCTTCTGGCAGCGGCAGTTCGGCTCCGACCCGTCGGTCGTGGGACGCAGGCTGACACTGAACAACAAGCCCGTCGTCGTGGTTGGCGTACTGCCCGCGTCTTTTGACTTCGGGAGCGTGTTTGCGCCAGGCACGCCGGTCGATCTGTTCGTGCCGTGGCCGCTGACCGACGAGACGAACCGGTATGGAAACACGATGAAGGCGATCGGCAGGCTGCGGCCCGGCGCCACGGCGCAGCGCGCGCAGACCGAGTTCACGCTGCTGGCCCAGCAATTCAAGACTCAGCACCCCGAGCGCAATCCGGTCAAGCCGAGACTCGCGCCGCTGCAGCAGCACGTGAGCGGACGTGTGAGTCCCGCCCTGATCGTGCTGGCCTGCGCTGTCGCGGTGGTGATGTTGATCGTCTGCGCGAATCTGTCAAACCTGCAATTGGGTCGGCTCGCAACGCGGCACAAGGAGATTGCGATTCGAGCCGCATTGGGTGCCGGCCGTCTCCGGTTGCTGCGGCAGATGCTGACCGAGAGCGTCACCCTGTCCTGCTGCGGAGCAGCGTTCGGCCTGATGCTTGCCGTGGCGGGCACCCGCACAATCGCGCGTCTGGATGCCTACAACATTCCTCTGCTCGCCGGCGTCCGGCTCGATGGCGCCGCTCTTGGTTTCACGCTGCTCGCCGCGATGCTGACGGGCATCCTCTTTGGCGCATTACCCGCGATGCAGGTTCGATCATTTGCGATCGCGGACGGGCTGGGCGAAAGCAGCCGCGGCTCGAGCAGCGGTCAGCGCCAGGCGTGGATCCGCAACGGGCTGGTCGTCTCCGAGATTGCCTTCGCCTGTGCGCTGCTGGTCGGAGCGGGACTGCTGCTGCGGAGCCTCGCGCGCGTGATGGACGTGGATCCGGGATTTCACGCGGAAGGGGTCGTGTCAATCAGGGTAGACCCGAGCATGCGGTTTACGGGTGGTCTGCCGCAGCAGAACGCCTTCGTCGACGATGTGCTTCAGCGGACGCGCGCGCTGCCTGGCATGCGGGCCGCCGGTCTCGCCGAGATGCTGCCGCTCGCGGGAGACCGGTCGTGGCAGGTTACCGGCAAGGGCCAGGTGTACCCGAAGGACCAGCATCCCGAGGCATACATGCGGGTCGTGACCGACGGCTACTTCGAGGCACTCGGAATCCACCTGTTGAGTGGACGAGTATTCACGGAGGCGGATCGCGCGTCGGGCGAACCCGTGGCGATCGTCAACGAGACGCTGGCCCACACGCTGTGGCCCGGACAGGACGCGATCGGGCAGTTCGTGACGCAGGACGGGGGACGTCGGATCGTGGGTGTCGTGGCCGACGTCCGCCACGAGGCGCTGGAGAAGGCGGGCGGGGCGGAAATGTACCGGCCGATGCGGCAGACTCGTGACTACTCGGGCATGACTCTGGTCATGCGCACCGTGCTGCCTCCCGATCGACTCGCGGCGGCCCTGCGGGCCGCGCTCCAGCCAATCGATCCGAACCTGCCGCTGCACGACTTCACAGCGCTGCAAGCCCTGGTGGACAAGGCGGTGTCACCCCGACGCTTTCTCGTGCTGATGCTGACGGGATTCGCCGGCTTCGCGCTCCTGCTGGCATCGGTCGGAACCTACGCCGTGATCTCACACTCCGTGAATCAGCGGATACGGGAGATCGGGATCCGCATGGCGCTCGGAGCGTCTGCAGCGGCGCTGCAGCGCCACATTCTTCTGCAGACCCTCGGCTTGACGGCTCTGGGCTTGGCGCTCGGAATGGCCGCGTCGCTGGCACTCGCGGGCACGCTCGAAAGCCTGCTGTTTGGTGTGACGCCCGGCGATCCTGTGACTTTCGTCGGCATCGGCGCACTGCTGACCATCGTGGCCGCCGCCGCCGGCTATCTGCCCTCGCGCCGGGCCGCGCGCATCGATCCGATGATGGTCCTGCGTGCGGGTTGACGATCAGTACTTTCCACCACGGCGTCGTCGTGCCGGCTGGCCTCTTGCGCAGTCCGTATTCCGGCATGTTGCCGACGTAGACGTGCAGCTTGTCGACCAGCGTGGGCCGACGGCCGGCCAATTGCGCTGAAGGTAGTAAAGCAGGTCGTAGTGAAAGCGTTCTCGTCCTTGTAGGCGTGGACCCGAAGCCGCCTCACCTCACGGTGTCGAACGCCGCCGCTGTAGACTCCTCCCGGATGATTCCAGCCGTCGCTCCGGATCTGACCGGACGGGTCGCGCTCGTCACCGGGGCCGCAAGGGGACTCGGCCGGGCTGCGGCCGCTCGGTTGTACGAACACGGCGCATCGGTGGCGGTGAACGTGCGCGACCCGGAGCGTGCCGCAGCCGCCGCCGCGTCGCTGGGCGAGCGGGCGCTGGCCGTGGCGGGTGACGTCGCGGCCGCGACCGCGCCCGACGCGATGGTGCAGCGCGTCCTCGACCGCTTCGGGCGCCTGGACATCCTCGTCAACAACGCGGCCCTCGCGCGCTCGACCCGCTTCCCCGAGCTGACGGCTGACGAGTGGCGCGCGACGCTCGACGTCAACCTCACCGCTCCGTTTTTGCTCATCCGCGCCGCGCTGCCGGCGATGAAGGCGCAGCGGTTCGGACGCGTCATCAACGTATCCTCCTCGGCCGGCCGCATGGTGAGTACGCTTGGCGGCGCGCACTATACCGCGTCAAAAGCAGGCCTGCTGGGGCTGACGAGAGCCGCCGCCAAGGAACTCGGCGTCTTCGGCATCACGGTGAATGCGATCTGTCCAGGCATGATCGACACGGAACTGACCCACGAACACGCGGCGCCGGAGCTGCTCGAGCGCCTGGCGCAGGGCTACCCGATTCCGAGACTGGGCACGGCGGCCGAGGTGGCAGATCTCATCTGCTTCGTTGCGTCGGAGCGCGCCGGCTACATCACCGGCGCGTCGTTCGACATCAACGGCGGCGACTTGATGATGTAGGGGAGAACCGGGCGGCATGAAGGAAGGGACACGTGTGCTCATCGCGCTCCTGGCGGCCATCGCCTTGGGCGGGGCGATCGCGGCGAGCGGGAGCGGGCTGGCGCTCCGGGTGGCCGACGCGGCAGCGCCGATCGGTTCGCTGTGGGTGAACGCGATCCGCATGACGGTGATTCCGCTCATCGTCTCGCTGATCGTCACCGGCATCGCCTCGGCGGCTGACGTGCCGGCAGTGGGGCGGATGGGCGTGCGGACGCTGCTGGTCTTCGTGCTCCTGCTCGCCGGCATGGCCATCGTCATTGTCCCGCTCGCGGCGTCGGTGTTCGCACTGCTGCCAGACGGCGCTCGGCCGCCGCTGCCGCCGGGCGCCGCTGACGCGGCCAGAGAGATGGCCAGCGGCGGCCAGGTGCAGTCGTTCGGATCGTGGCTCCTCTCGCTGCTGCCGGTGAACCCGATCGCCGCCGCGGCCAGCGGCGCCATGCTGCCGTTTGTCGTGTTCGTGCTGCTGTTCGCGGTCGCCACGGCGCGCAGCTCCGAGGCCACCCGCACGACACTGGTCGCCTTTTTCCGTGCGGTCGGCGAGGCGATGATGACGCTGGTGCGTGGCGTGATCTGGTTCACGCCACTCGGCGTGTTCGTGCTGCTGCTGCCGCTGGCCGCCCACCTCGGTGGCGCGCTCGCGGGCGCGATCGGGTTCTACATCGCCGCGTATTCGGCGGCGGCGCTGGTCTGCGTCGCGATTCTGTATCCGACCGTCCGGCTCGGCGCCGGCCTGCCGATGAGGCGTTTCGCGAGGGCGGCGCTGCCGGGGCAGCTCATCGCCTTCAGTTCGAGCTCATCGCTCGCCTCGCTGCCGGCCCTGGTCGAGGCCGCCGAGACCGAACTCGCGCTGCCAGCCGAGGTGACCGGATTCGTGCTTCCCGTCGCGGCGGCGATGTTCAAGATTGCCGGACCGGTGTCGTGGACGGTCGGCGCGCTGTTCGTCGGGTGGTTCTACCACGTGCCCCTGCACGCCCCGCAGCTGGCGACGATCGCCTGTGCGTCGGTGTTCCTCGCGTTCGCGGCACCGGGCATTCCTCGAGGGGCGTTCATCATGCTCACGCCGCTGCTCGTCGCCGTCGGGCTCCCGGCCGAGGGCGTCGGCCTGCTCATCGCCATCGACGCGATCCCCGACACGTTCGCATCGGTGCTGAACTCCACGGGCCTCCTGACGGCGACAGTGCTGGTCGCGCGCGGCCCGGCTAGCGCTCCAGATGGAACGGCACGCTCGTCACCACCACCCGCGGCCGAAAGAGGAGTGCCCCTTTAATTAAGAGCGCGCGCTGGTTGTGCAGCAGATGCTGCCACCAGCGGCGGGGAACGAACTCCGGCAGGATGACGGTGATGTAGTCGTCGGGATGGGCCGCCTGCAGCTGGTCGATGTATTCGAGCAGCGGCTCCATCAGCGAGCGGTACGGCGACGGCAGCACCTCCAGGCGCGCGGTGCCGCCCCACCGATCCCAGTCCTGGCGCACCCGTTCGGTGGCGGTCGGATCGGTATCCACAAACAGGGCCCGCACGTCGTCGGTCAGGCTGCTCGCGTAGGCGACAGCCTGCAGTACGGCGCGGTGGACGCCGCCGATCGGCACGAGGACGGTGCTGTGCTGCGGCGCCTCCCCGTTCCAGCCCTTCAGCGACAGCTGGGCGGCGACGTGGGTGTAGTGGCGGTTGGTCGCCTTGAAGATCGCGACGAGCACCGGGATCAGCACGATGATGATCCAGGCCCCCTCGAGCGCCTTGGTCGTCGCGACGATGACCAGGACAATCGCGGTGGCGATGGCGCCGAGACCGTTGACGAAAGCGCTGGCGCGCCAGCCTGGCTCGCGCAGCCGCCGCCAGTGCACCACCATGCCGCTTTGCGACAGCGTGAACGAGATGAAGACGCCGATCATGTAGAGCGGAATCAGCGCGTGCGTGTCCCCCCTGAAGACGATCAGCAGCAGGGCCGCGAACACACTCAGCGCGGCGATGCCGTTCGAGAAGGCGAGCCGATCGCCCTGATTCGAGAACTGCCGCGGCAGGTAGGCGTCGCGCGCGACGATCGATGCCAGACGCGGGAAGTCGGCATAGGCGGTGTTGGCGGCGAGCACCAGGATCAGCATCGTCGCCAGCTGCACACAGAAGTAGAGCAGGCCGCGGCCGCCGAACGTGCCGCGCGCGATTTGCGAGACGATCGTCTCGGTCTCGGATGGGATGACGTGGTATTCCTGAGCGAGCAGCGTGATGCCGACGAACATGACGATCGCGAGCAGCGCCATGGCGACGAGCGTTTGCGCCGCGTTCTTCGCTTCCGGGCGGCGGAAGGCTGGCACGCCGTTCGAGACCGCCTCGACGCCGGTCATCGCCGTGCAGCCGTTCGAGAACGCCGTCAGCAGCATGAACCAGCCAAGCGCGCCGGAGCCGATCGGCACGCGATCGACCGTGTCGATCGGGTGAATCGTGCCGGTCATGAACCGGAACGCGCCGACCCCGACGAGGAGCAGGATCATGCCGATGAAGAAGTAGGTCGGGATGGAAAAGATCCGCCCGGATTCGCGGATGCCGCGGAGGTTCCCGATCGCCAGCACCGCGAGAAACGCCAGCGACAGCTCGACGCGGTTGACGTGCAGCGACGGGAACGCCGAGGTGACCGCCGCCACGCCGGCCGCGATGCTGACCGCGACGGTGAGCGTGTAGTCGATGAGGAGCGCCGCCGCGGAGACGAGCGCCGGGTTGATCCCCAGGTTGTCCTTCGAGACGATGTAAGCGCCGCCGCCGCTCGGATACGCATGGATCGTCTGGCGGTAGGAGAACGCCACCAGACCAAGGAGGCCGGCGATGAGCAGGCCGATCGGTCTGGCGAAGGCAGTCGCCGCCAGGCCGCCGACCACCAGAACCCGCAGGATTTCCTCGGTCGCATAGGCGACCGACGAGAGCGCGTCGGACGACAGCACGGCGAGCCCCGTCAGCTTGGACAGGCGCTCGTGATGGGCGAGATGTGTGGGAATCGGGCGGCCGACAACCAGCCGCTTCAACGACGAATACACGCCACCGTCGGGCACACGAACTTCCAATCGGCCGGCGAGGTTAGCTGACGGGCTCGGGGTTGGAAGTCCCCGTCCGCCTAAGCTCGCAGCGCGAGCGTCGGCGAGATTTGCCCCTGCCGCCTGAATTGACGGCGCTGGTTCCCCCGCGCACCGGCGTCGCCGGCGCTTAGGCCGCCCCCATCGTAGCGGGCACCGCATTAAAAAGCCGTAAAGAGCCGTTTCCCTCGCCCGCGCTAGGATCAGGCCGTGGACTGGCGGACGGTACGGCAACTGGGCATCGGACTGCTCGGCGTGCTCGCGGCGACAATCGGGCTGCGGACCGCGCGCGTGGAGAACGCCACCACGGTGGCGCTCGGCTATCTGCTGGTCACGCTCTTCGTCGCGTCTCTGGGCGACGTGGCGGCCGCCGTCGTGACCTCGCTGATGGCCACGCTCTGCTTCAACTTTTTTTTCCTGCCGCCGGTCGGCACCTTCACGATCGCCGATCCGCACAACCTGGTCGCGCTCTTTTCGTTTCTCGTCGTCAGCATCGTCGCGAGCCGTCTGTCGACCACCGCCCGGGCCCGTGCGCAGGAGGCGCTCGATCGTCGCAACGAGGTGACGCGGCTCTTCGACCTGACGCGCGACATCCTGTTGACGACGGAGCGCGACGGAGCCCTGGCGGCCATCGCGCGTCACGTGGCGAGGCGTTTCGAGCTCGACGTGGTCGCGATTTGCGTGCCGCAGGCCGACGGAGGCTGGCGGATCGTTCATGGCGGAGCGGCGGCGCCGGACGTCGCGAGGGCGGAGCTCGATCGGGCGTTGGCAACCAGTGCCGGACGCATCGAGTTCGACGCCCGGACGCGTTCCTACGGCGGCCAGCAGGTCATCGCCGGCGGCGACGCCGGCCCGATCGCCGTCGCGCCGGTGCGCCTCGGCGCGCGGACGATCGCGCTGCTCGTCACCGGCGGCCGCGAGCTGGAGCCAGGCACGCGTGACGCCGTCGCCGGCATCGTCGCCATCGCGCTGGAGCGCTTGCAGTTCCTCGAGGAGCGACGCGGCGCCGAGTCGGCGCGGCATCGCGCCGAGCTGGCGTCGGCGCTGCTGGCGGCGCTGAGCCACGATCTGCGCACACCGCTGACCGCGATCCGCACCGCCGTCACCAATCTCGATTCCCTCGATCTGCCGGAAGCCCAGCGCCGCGAGCAGGCGCGCATCGCGGCGGGCGAGCTCGAGCGTCTGTCACGGCTGTTCGATGAGATCCTCGACATGGCGCGGATCGACGCCGGCACGGTGCGGCCGCGCCGATCGTGGACGACGCCGGCGGAAATCGTCGAGGCGGCGCTGAGCCTGGCGGCACCGGCGCTCGCCGGGCGCGACCTGCGCGTCGAGGCGCGCGACGACGAGGGGGTCGAAGTCGATCCGCGGCTGGCTGCGTCCGGCCTCGTCCACCTGCTCGAGAACGCCGCCCGCTACGCGCCGGCGGGCCCCATCGAGGTGCACGGCTGGACCGATGCCGAGGGGCTGCGGCTCGACGTCCGCGACGATGGCCCCGGCGTGCAATCGCAGGAACTGGAACGGTTGTTCGAGCCGTTCTACCGCGGCGAGTTGTTCCGGAACCGGGTGCCGGGGACCGGCATGGGACTGGCGATCACGCGCGGCCTGGTCGGCGCCGACGGCGGCCGAGTATGGGCGGAAAACCTCTCGCCGCGCGGCGCCGCCTTCTCGATCGCCGTCCCCGGCCGCACACACGCGGTCGCGGCCGTGGAGTAGCGGCATGGCGGCCCGCATCCTCATCGTCGACGACGAGCCGGCCATTCTGGCGACCATGGCGCCGCTGCTGCGGGCACGCGGTTACGACGTCTCGACGGCGACGACGGGGCATGCCGCGCTCGACGCGGTAGACCGGCAGCCGCCGCAGCTCGTGATTCTCGACCTCGGCCTGCCTGATCTCGACGGCGTCGAAGTGTGCCGGCGGCTGCGCGAAGGGCGGGCGGTGCCGATCGTCGTGCTCTCGGCGCGCGGCGCCGAGCAGGACAAGGTGGCGGCGCTCGACGCCGGCGCCGACGACTACGTGACCAAGCCGTTCGGCGCCGAAGAACTGCTGGCGCGGATCCGCGTCGCGCTGCGGCGCACCGAAGGGGCGGCGCCGTCGGGCGTGATCAAGCGCGGCGACCTGACGCTCGATGTCGACCGCCGACGCGTCACGCGCGGCGGCGACGATCTACGGTTGACACCCAAGGAGCTCGAGCTGCTGCTGTTCCTGGCGCAGCGCCCCGGCCGCGTGCTGACGCATCGCGCGATCCTCAAGGCGATCTGGGGCCCGAACGCCGTCGATCAGCCGGAACATCTGCGGGTGCTGGTCAACGCGCTTCGGCGAAAGCTCGAGCGGGACCCAACCCAGCCCCATTACATCAAGACCGAGCCGTGGGTCGGCTATCGCTTTGCCGAAGAGTAGGGCAGACCTCGCGGCGCACGATTTTCGTTGAGCCCACTCGCACGGTGCGGATAATTGATTCGCATCGTGATGTCCTCGCGCGCGCTCGTGCCCTGGCTGCTCGCCGCGGTTGCTCTCGGGCTGCTGATCGGCGGTCTCGTGATCATGCGCGAAGGCTCGGCGCAGACCGACGCGCTCGGCCGGCTGGCCCTGGCGCTGACGGTGATTCTGATCGCGGCGCTGGTCGGCGGCCACTTGGTGGCGCGGGTCGGGCAGCCGCCGGTGCTCGGAGAGCTGGTCGTGGGGGCCGTGCTCGGAAACATGCCCGGGCTGGGCGCGCTCCATTTCGTCGGCACGGATCCCTACGTCGACATCCTGGCGCGGGTCGGCATGCTCCTGCTGCTCTTCGAAGTCGGTCTCGAGCTGTCGGTTGGCGACCTCTTCCTGGTCGGATCGTCGGCGCTCGGCGTGGCGATGGTCGGCACCGCCGCGAGCCTGGTGTTGGGCACGCTCGCCGCAGTCTCGCGCTCGCCCGGCGCGCCATTTGCTGCGAACGTGTTCCTCGGCGCGGCCATAACCGCGACCAGCGTCGGCATTACCGCGCGCGTACTGCGCGACATCCAGGCCTCACGCAGTGCTGAGGCGCGCGTGATTCTCGGCGCCGCGGTCATCGACGACGTGCTGGCGCTCGTCGTGCTCGGGGCGGTGTCCGTCTGGGCGACGACGGCGCCGGGCAGCGCGTCACAGGCGGGGACCATCGCGGCGTTGGCCATGAAAACGGTCGGCTTTCTCGTCCTGGCGGTGGTCCTGGGTGCGCGCTGGACGCCGGCATGGTTTCGCGGCGCTACCCGACTGCGCGGCAGCGGCGCACTGCTCGCCATCGGCCTCGCCCTCTGCTTCTTTCTGTCATGGGCGGCGAGCGCCATCGGCCTGGCGTCGCTGGTGGGGGCATTCGCGGCCGGCCTGGTCCTTGAAGACAGCCATTCGGAGCTGTTCGTCCGCCGCGGCGAACGCCCGCTCGGCGAGCTGCTGCAGCCCCTCACGTCCTTCCTGGTGCCGCTGTTCTTTGTTCTCGTCGGCTTCCGCATGAACGTCGGCGTACTACTGCGGCCGGAAATGCTCGCGCTGTCCGCGGTGCTGCTGCTGGCCGCGATCGGCGGTAAGCTCGCCTGCGCCGGCGGCGTGCTCAGCCGCGGCGTCGCCCGGCTGCCGGTGGCGATCGGCATGATGCCACGTGGGGAGGTGACGCTCGTCTTCGCGGCGCTTGGCGGGACCCTGCAGGTCGGCGGCCGGCCGCTCCTCGACGAACGCGGCTATGCCGCGCTCGTCGCGGTCGTCATCGGCACGACGCTGCTGACACCGCCGTTGCTGAAGTGGAGCCTGACGCGGACGCCGCGCACCCGTCTCACGCAGCCGGCAGCGTGAGCCTGAGGGTGTTGCCGTCGCCGATTCGATCCGTGCGGCTCGCCATATCGTCTTTCGGGGATGAGCACGATCATTTCCTGGCGCGCCCCGCCGCCGGCCAGCGCGCGTCCATGTCCAGATTCAGCATCAGGACGTTGACGCGCGGCTCGCCGAGGAAGCCGAGCTGACGCGGTTCGATGTGCGCCTCCACGAACGCCTGCAGGTCGGTCTCGCGGATGCCGCGTGCGTTGGCGATGCGCGGCACCTGGAACATGGCGTTATCGGGCGTGATGTCCGGATCGACCCCCGATGCCGACGTCGTCACCATGTCGATCGGCACCGGCGTGTCGGGATGCTCCTTGCGCGCGGCGTCGACAGCCGCCCTAACGCTGTCGATCAGCTTCTTGTTGGTCGGGCCGAGATTGGTGCCGCCGGAGCTGGTGGCGTCGTAGCCGCTGCCGGCTGCGGACGCGCGGCTGTGAAAATAGCCCGGGGACGCAAATCCCTGTCCGATGATCGCCGAGCCGACCGGATGCCCGCCGCGCTCGACCAGTTGCCCGTTCGCCTTGTCGCGGAAGAGGATCTGCGCGAGGCCGGTGACCACGAGCGGGTAGACGAGGCCGAGCAGCACCGTCGTGACGACGGTCATCAGGACGGCAACGATCAGATTCTTCTTCAGATTCATGCCAGCCTCAGCGCGGTGATGACGATGTCGATGATCTTGATGCCGATGAACGGCGCCACAATGCCGCCGACGCCGTAGATGAACAGGTTGCGCCGCAGCAACGCCTCGGCGCTCATGGCGCGGTAGGTCACGCCTCGGAGAGCCAGCGGCACCAGCGCGACGATGATCAGCGCGTTGAAGATGACCGCCGACAGGATCGCCGACTGCGGCGTCCTCAGGCCCATGACGTTCAGCGCCATCAACACCGGGAACGCCGCCGCGAACATCGCGGGAATGATCGCAAAGTACTTCGCCACGTCGTTGGCGATCGAGAACGTCGTCAGCGCCCCGCGCGTCATCAGCAGCTGCTTGCCGATCTCGACGATGTCGATCAGCTTGGTGGGGCTGGAGTCGAGATCGACCATGTTGCCGGCTTCCTTGGCGGCCTGCGTGCCGGTGTTCATCGCGACGCCGACGTCGGCCTGCGCCAGCGCCGGCGCGTCGTTGGTGCCGTCGCCGGTCATCGCCACGAGCTTGCCGTCGGCCTGCTCGCGCTTGATCAACGCCATCTTGTCTTCCGGCGTCGCCTCGGCGAGGAAGTCGTCGACGCCGGCTTCCGAAGCGATCGACGCCGCGGTCAAGGGGTTGTCGCCGGTGATCATCACCGTGCGGATCCCCATGGCGCGCAGCGCCGCGAAACGCTCGCGGATGCCGCCCTTGACGATGTCCTTGAGGTGGACAACGCCCAGCGCACGCGGTCCCTCCGCGACGACGAGCGGCGTGCCCCCTTCACGCGCGATCCGATCCACCTGCTGGCGCAGCTCCACCGGGAACGCCGACCCCTGCTGCATCACGAACCGTTCGATGGCATCCGCCGCGCCCTTGCGGATCCGCCGCCCGTCGACATCGACGCCCGACATGCGGGTCTGCGCGGTGAACGGGATGAACGTCGCTTCGTGCGCCGCCAGGTCGCGGCCGCGAATGTTGTACTGCTGCTTGGCGAGCACGACGATCGATCGGCCTTCCGGCGTTTCGTCGGCCAGCGACGCGAGCTGCGCCGCGTCGGCGAGCGCGGCGTCGCCGATGCCCGGCGCCGGCCGGAACTCGGTGGCCTGCCGGTTGCCGAAGGTGATCGTGCCGGTCTTGTCGAGGAGGAGCGTGTGCACGTCGCCGGCCGCCTCGACGGCGCGGCCCGACATCGCGAGCACGTTGCGCTGGACCAGACGGTCCATCCCGGCGATGCCGATTGCCGAGAGCAGGCCGCCGATGGTCGTCGGGATAAGGCAGACAAGCAGCGACACCAGCACGAACACCGTCTGCGGCGCGCCCGAGTAGACGGCGAACGGCTGCAGCGTCACCACCGCGAGCAGGAAGATGATCGTCAAGCCGGCGAGCAGGATGTTGAGGGCGATCTCGTTCGGCGTCTTCTGCCGCTCGGCCCCTTCGACGAGCGCGATCATGCGGTCGAGAAACGAGTGCCCGGGATTGGCCGTGACCCGCACCATGATCCAGTCCGACAGTACCTGCGTGCCGCCGGTCACGGCCGAGCGATCGCCGCCGGCCTCGCGAATCACCGGCGCCGACTCGCCGGTGATCGCCGACTCGTCCACCGACGCGATGCCTTCGACGATCTCACCATCGCCCGGGATGAACTCGCCGGCCTTGACCATGACGACGTCGCCCCTGCGCAGGGACGAGGCGGGGACGACGTCGATCAGGCCCGCCGGCGTCAGCCGGTTGGCGACAGTCTCGGTCCGCGCGCGGCGCAGCGTGTCGGCCTGGGCCTTGCCGCGGCCCTCGGCCATTGCCTCGGCGAAGTTGGCGAAGAGCACGGTCAGCCACAGCCAGAAGGTGATCTGGATCTCGAAGCCAAGGCTGCCGCGTCCGCCGATCGCGTCGCGCACGAGCGCCAGGGTGGTCAGCACGCTGCCGACTTCGACGACGAACATGACCGGGTTCTTCGCCATCGTCCGAGGATGCAGCTTGACGAGCGAATCCAGTGCGGCACGGCGGATGATCTGCGCGTCCCAGATGGATCTCGAAGCCTTGGAGGCGGGCGCCATGATCAGAACACCTTTCCCTGGAGCATCATCAGATGCTCGACGATGGGGCCGAGGCTGAGCGCCGGGAAGAACGTCAGCGCGCCGACGATCACGACCACGCTCACCAGCAGGCCGGTGAAGAGCGGCGTCGTCACCGGGAACGTTCCCGGCGACGGCGGCACGCGCTTCTTGCCGCCGAGATTGCCGGCGATGGCCAGCATCGGCAGGATCATGAAGAAGCGGCCGACCAGCATCGCGACGCCGATGCTGACGTTGTACCAGTTGGTGTTGGCATTGAGTCCGCCGAACGCGGATCCGTTGTTACCCGTTCCCGAGGTGTAGGCGTAGAGAATCTCGGAGAGCCCGTGCGGGCCCGGGTTCAGGATGCTCGACGTGCCGAACGACGGTGCAACCATCGAGATCCCGCTGAAGACCAGGATGGTCAGCGGGAACACCAGCACGACGAGCATGGCCATCTGCACGTCGTACGATTCGATCTTCTTGCCCAGGTACTCCGGCGTGCGGCCGACCATCAGGCCGGCAATGAACACCGAGAGCACGACGAAGATGAGGATGCCGTACATGCCGGCGCCGACACCGCCGAAGATCACCTCGCCGAGCATGATGTTGACGAGCGGGACCAGGCCGCCGATCGGGGTGAACGAGTCGTGCCAGCTGTTGATCGCGCCGCAACTGGCGTCGGTCGTCACCGTGGCGAAGAGCGCGGAGTTGGCGATGCCGAACCGGACTTCCTTGCCCTCCATGTTGCCGCCGGGCGATCCGGCGGTGACCGCCTGGCTGGCGCCGGCCTGCGTAAACATCGGGTTGCCCTTCGCCTCGGCCCAGTACGCGGTCGTCACACCGGCGAGGAAGAGGAACGCCATCGCGGCCCACACCGCCCAGCCGTGCCGGCGTGAGCCGGTCATGTCGCCGAGCGTGAACGTCAACCCGGCCGAGATGGCGAAGATGCAGAACATCTCGACAAAGTTGGTGAGCGGCGTCGGATTCTCGAACGGATGCGCACTGTTGGCGTTGAAAAAGCCGCCGCCGTTGGTGCCGAACTCCTTGATGATTTCCTGCGAGGCGACCGGCCCCTGCGCGATCGTCTGCGTCGCCCCCTCGACGGTTTTCACCACATCGTAGGAGCGGAGATTCTGGACGACGCCCTGCGAGACGAGGAAGAGCGCCCCGGCGACGCAGAAGGGCAGCAGTACCCACAGACTGCAGCGGACGAGGTCGACCCAGAAGTTGCCGAGGGTCGCTTTCTCGCGCTGCGCGATGCCGCGAATGAACGCGATAGCGAGCGCGATGCCGGTCGCCGCCGACGCGAAGTTGTGGAACGCGAGTCCGGCCATCTGCGTGAGATAGCTCATCGTCGACTCGCCGCTATAGGCTTGCCAGTTGGTGTTCGTGGTGAACGACGCGGCGGTATTGAAGGCCAGCGGCGGCGGGACCGCCGGGAAATGCTGAGGGTTCCACGGCAGCCACTGCTGCACGCGCAACATCAGGTAGAGCACGAGCATCGAGACCACACTGAACAGCAGCATCGCCGCCGCGTATTCCGTCCAGCGCATCTCGTGCGTCTCGTCGACGCCCGTCGCGGCGTAGATCAGCCGCTCGATCGGGCGCAGAGCCGGATCGAGCCA
>DASXLB010000002.1 GCA_036496585.1 Vicinamibacterales bacterium | reverse complement strand
ATCCGGTCGAACAGCCGCGAGCCGCGCTGGATGATGTCGACGTGACCGTTGTGCAGCGGGTCGAACGAGCCGGGATAGATCGCGATCCTGTCAGCGTTCATAAAAAGACAAGGCGCTGTCCCCGGCTTTCACCGTGCGCCGCACCTGCAGTCCGTCGACGGCCGCCGGCGCCGCGAACCGGCTTGCGTGTTCAACGATCAGGCGCGTGGACGGTCCCGCCAGCGGCGCCGCCGCGGTCAGCGCCTGTTCCGCGGCGTCATGCGCATACGGCGGGTCGACAATGATCAAATCGAATGACCGGTTGCCCAGCCGCGCCGCCACGATCATGAAGTCTGCGCGGATGATAGCACGATCGTTCGCGCCGGACGGCCCCAGCGCGGCGAGATTGGTCTCGATGAGTCGCACGGCGCGCGGGTCGCGTTCGACGAACGTCACGTGCGCGGCGCCGCGGCTCAGCGCTTCGATGCCGACCGCGCCGGTGCCGGCATAGCCGTCGAGGACGCGCGCGCCGTCGATGACCGGCGCGAGGATGTCGAAGAGCGTTTCGCGCAGGCGATCCGAGGTGGGACGCAGACCGTCCCAGGTGGGCGAGGTGAGCGTGCGGCCTCTCCAACGTCCGGCGACAATTCTCATCGTCCGAGCCGCCGTCCCTACCCGATTCCCACCAGCCCGAACCGGTGTTCCCAACTGGTGTCGACCAGCGCCGTGAGCGCGGCGGCCTGGTCGGGATCGTCGAGCGCGGCGACGGCTTCGCGCCTCGCCTCCTCCATCAGTGCCTGATCGCGCAGCAGATCCCCGACCCGCAGCGTCGGCATGCCCGACTGGCGCGTGCCGAAGAAGTCGCCGGGCCCGCGCAGCTGCAGGTCGCGCTCGGCGATCTCGAAACCATCGGTCGTGTCGGTGAGGGCCTTGAGCCGATCGCGCCCCTGTTCGGTCAGCGGCGCCTGATACAGGAGAACGCAGTACGACTTGTGCGCGCCGCGGCCGACCCGGCCGCGCAGCTGGTGCAGTTGCGAGAGCCCGAAGCGTTCGGCGTGCTCGACCACCATGACGGTCGCGTTGGGGACGTCGACTCCCACCTCGATCACTGTCGTCGAGACGAGGATGTCGAACTCGCCGTGGACGAATGCGTTCATCACGCGATCCTTGGCATCCTGCTTGAGCCGGCCGTGCAGCAGTGCGACGCGGAACTCGGGAAAGATGTCGTTGGCCAGGTGGTCGGCCATCCCGGTGGCGGCCTTCAGATCGACCTTCTCCGATTCCTCCACCAGCGGATAGACGACGTAGGCCTGACGGCCCTGCTCGATCTCGCGCCGGACGAACGCATAGATTTCGTCGCGCCGCGACTCAGGCCGGGCGGTGGTGGCGATTGGCTGCCGGCCCGGCGGCATCTCGCGCATGATCGACACGTCGAGGTCGCCGTAGGTGGTGAGCGCGAGCGTGCGGGGGATCGGCGTCGCTGTCATCACCAGCACGTCGGGATGCAGCCCCTTCCCGCGCAGGGTAGCGCGCTGGAGGACGCCGAAGCGGTGCTGCTCGTCGATGATCGCCAGCCCGAGCTCGCGAAACGCGACGTCTTCCTGCACCAGCGCGTGCGTGCCGATCACGAGCTGGAGCGATCCGCCCGCCAGCTCGGCGAGGACTTCGCGGCGCTTCCTCGCCGGCGTGGCGCCGGTCAACAGCGTGAGCCGGAAGCGCGATGGCTCGAGCAGCCGGCGGATGTTGAAGAAGTGCTGCTCGGCGAGGATCTCGGTGGGCGCCATGAACGCGACCTGGAGTCCGTTCTCCATGGCGACCAGCGCGGCCATCAGCGCGACGATCGTCTTGCCGGATCCGACGTCCCCCTGCAGCATCCGGTTCATCGGCTGCGGCCGCTGCATGTCGGTGACGATCTCGCGGATGGCCTGCTTCTGGTCGCCGGTCAGCTTGAAGGGCAGGACCTTGCGCACGGCGTCGCGCGTGGCATCGGTGACGACGACCGCGCGCGCCTTGCGCTCCGTGTCGGCGCGCCGGCGCCGCAGCACGATGCCGAGCTGAAAGAGGAAGAACTCTTCGAAGATGAGACGCCGGTGCGCCGGCGACCGGAACGCGTTGAGCCCGCCGACGTCGGCGTCGGCCGGCGGAAAGTGCACCAACTCGAGCGCCGCCCGGCGGTCGATGAGCTGTTGACGGCGCCGCACCACCGCCGGCAGCGGATCCGGCAGCTCCGCGGGAAGTCCCTGCAGCGCCTGATGCACGAACCCCCGCTGCATCTTCGCCGTCAGCGTTCCGGTCTTCTCATAAATAGGAACGATCCGCCCGGTATGAACCGTCCCGACATCCCCTTCGGTTCCTTCGGTTCCTTCGGTTCCTTCGGTTCCTTCGGCACCCTCGGTTCCTTCGTGTCCTTCGCCTCCTTCGTGTCCTTCCCCTCCTTCGGCGGCTT
The DNA here is from genome assembly GCA_036496585.1 of Vicinamibacterales bacterium. NCBI lineage: Bacteria > Pseudomonadati > Acidobacteriota > Vicinamibacteria > Vicinamibacterales > Vicinamibacterales bacterium. The sequence continues at coordinate 8,242 of DASXLB010000002.1, read as the reverse complement.
CGTACTGTGGCGACTGCATCTGCAAACCGTGTGAAGTCAGTTCGAGCTTGCCGAACAGGATGATCCGCTGGTGGGGCCGGAAGACGTCCTTCAGGAACGGCTGGTTGAACCAGATCGCGCGGAGGCTGCCGCTCGGGTCGCGCAGCAGCAGCTCGAAGATCTTGAACCGGGGACGCCGCGTCGGACGCACGCCGCAGGCGAGCACTTCGCCGGCGACGGCGGCCGCCACGCCAGGACGCAGCGAGGCGATGGGCTGGAAATGGCCGCGGTCTTCGTAGCGGACCGGAAAGCGATACAGAAGATCTTCGACCGTCGAGAGGCCGGCGCGCCGCAGGTCCGCGGCCCGGCGTGGCCCGACGCCCTTCAGATACTGCAGCGAGGCCTGAAGCGCATCACTGGACAATCGTCGCAACGCCCTGCCCGACCCGGATCTCCTGGATCGCGGCGGGCAGCTGGAAGGGGTCGTCCATGTTGATGCCGTTGGGCGTGTCTTTGGTCTTCGAGTAGTACGAGACCAGTTCCTGCAGCAGCGACTTCGGGATCGAGAGACCGGAAATCTGCGCCGACTCGAGCTGGAAGCGGCCGACGCCGTTCTCGGTGGTCAGCACACCGGCGGCGGTGACCGGCAGCTTGCCCGTCAGATAGCCGAGCGGATCGGTCCACGCGCGCTTCTTCTGCATCCGGACGGCGTCGAGGTCGACGGTCGCTTCGCCGCTCACGCGTCCGCTGCCGACCGAATGGAGCATCGGATCCGCGATCCCGACCGGCACTTGCGCGCCGGCGAGGAACTTGAGATACGAGTTCAGCTCCTCGTCGGGGAACTGGGTCTGGCGCGGAGCCATCTTCGGCTTCCGCGGCTGCTCGGCGTTGTGCTGAATCTGGGTGAGCTTCGCCTGGAACTTGAGCGCGTCGGCCCGCGAGAGCGGCCCCGGCGGCGCCAGCCACACGCCGGCGCAGCAGATCAACGCGACAAGGGTGCGAAACACTGATCGATTGTAATGTGAGTTGGCGGCCCAATGGGCCGTCAGGAGGCGCCCATCGCGCAGCCTCCATCGCGAAATCGGCAGTCCTACCGGCCTTTTGCCGCACCCCTGGCGTTCTGGCGCGCCCGCATCAGCAACTCCACCTTCTGCTGCTCCATCCGCTCCTCGAAGAGGCGGAAGCGGCCCTGCTGGCGCACGTCCAGAGTCTCGTCGATGGCGTCGTAGGCCTTCCGAACTTCGCCCGCGGCGCGATCGTCTTCATCGCGGAGCGCTTTCAGACGCTCGGTGATGGTGGCTTCATCGGCGGAGGTCGCGTTGGGATTGGTCAGCCGCCTGATGTCGGCGAGGATCCGATTGCGCGCCTGCTGATGTTGCCGGCGCGTGTCCTGCAGCGCCTTCAGCCGGGTCACGAAGCGCCCGTACTGGCTCTCTGAAAGGTTGAGCGCTTCCTGCGCCTGGAGGACGGTGAAGGCCTCGAACCACTTCTGGACCTGGCCGGCGGTGAACGCTCCGTCGGGCACCGCGGTGCCTGGCGGCGGCGCGTCGGCTCTGGGCGGCGCCTGTGGCGTCGCCTGGGACGCGATCGCCACAGCGGGCGGCGCCGCCAGCGTGCAGGCAGCCGCCAGGGCGACCGTCGCGAAGATCAGCCTCATGCGCACCACCCTCAATCGCCTGCGCCCCGCAGCTGCGACTGTAGCAGGCGGCCGAGCTCGTTCAATTCTGCCGGCGACATACGCTGCACGGCGCGATCGATCGCGGCCGTGCCGACATGCAGGCCCGCATCGTGCGCGGCCTCGAACGGCATGTCGGCGGCGACGGCCGTGAGCATCTCCCAGGCTTCGGAATTCTCGGAATCGCCGCCGAACTCGATCGGGGCGGGCAGCGCGACCGCCGCCACTGGCCGCGCCGGCACCTCCAGGGGACGCGGGCGATCGACCGTTACGAACACGGCGGCCGTCAGCGCCAGCGCCGAAGCCAGCGGGACGAGCGTTTTCGCTCCCAGGAGGCCCGACCACGACCGCACCCGCCACCACGGCCGCATCGTCTCGTGCGCAATCCGCGCCTCCACGTTGGCGCGCAGGTGCTGCCAGTACAGAGGCGACGGTTCCGGTACGTCGATGCCGGCCGCCGCGTCGAGCGTGGATCGCATCCGCGCGGCCTGCTCGCCGCACCGCTCGCACGACGCCAGATGCGACGCGCGCGCCGCCGGCAGCGTGCGATCGGCCGCGTCCACGAACTCGGCGGGAGAGAGGTGCCTCATGACAGCAGCTTCCTGAGATTGTTGATCGCGTGGAAGAAATTCGCCTTCACCGCGCCCACCGAGCTGCCGAGGATGCCGGCGATCTGCTCGTGCGGCAGCTCGTGGTAGACGCGCAGCACCAGGGTGGCGCGCTGCTTCCGCGGCAGCCTGGCGATCGCGGCGCGGACGTGCGCGGCCCGCTCTCCGCGCAGCAGCGCCTCCGCCGCCGTTTCCTCGCGCGAGGCGATCCGATTGTCGTTGGCCGCGAGCAGCGGATCCAGCGGCTCCACTCGGCCTTTCGCGCTTCCCACCTTGGTCAGGCAGACGTTGACGCCGATCCGGTAGAGCCAGGTGCCGAGCGACGCCTGGCCCTTGAAACCCTTGAGCCCTCGGTACGCCCGAATGAAGACGTCCTGGCTCAGATCGTTGGCGTCTTCGTGATTGCCGGCAAATCGGTAGCAGAGCTGGTAGACGTGGCGTTGATGACGTTCGACGATGAGATCGAACGCTTCGCGACGGCCGTCGAGGCAGGCCTGCACGAGCTCGGCATCGGTTGGGCTGGCGACCGTCACCTTACAACCGGGCTCCTTTACCGTCCAGGGAAGCGCCCGCGTGAACATACGTCATAGCTTTAGACTGCCAGGAGGGGCGAAAGTTATACACAGCGGTTACCTGCGGATTGACTTTCGCTTTTTCTTTGCATATAGTCCCGCCCATGCTGCCTTTGACCCGCCGTCAACGGGAGATTCTCGACTATCTCAACGACTTCATCCAACAGCACGGCTACGCGCCGAGCCTCGAGGAAATCGGGCGGCGGTTTGGCCTGTCGTCGCTTGCCACGGTGCACAAACACCTCACGAATTTGCAGGAGAAGGGCTTCATCAAGCGTGCATGGAACCGCAGCCGGTCGGTCGAGCTGGTGTCCTCCCGCCTCGGCGGACGCGCAGTCGAGCTGCCGCTGCTGGGTTACGTGGCGGCCGGGGTCCCGATCGAGGCGATTGTGGGCAGCGAAACCATCGCCGTCCCTGAGGATCTGGTTGGCCGGCGCGACACCTACGTGCTGCGTGTCAAAGGGGACTCGATGATCGACGAGCAGATCCGCGACGGCGATTTCGTCATCGTCGAGGATCGCCGCACCGCCGAGAACGGTGAAATGGTGATCGCGCTGCTCAACGGGTCGGACGTCACCCTGAAAAAGCTCTATCGCGAGCAGGGGCAGATCAGGCTGCAGCCGGCCAATCCGGCCATGCAGCCCCTTGTCGTACCGGCCGATCAGGTGCAGGTCCAAGGGGTCGTCATCGGCGTCATGCGGCGGTACTAGGGCCGGCCGCGCGGCCGAGCGCTCCCGGAAAGACGATACTGAGAGCATGAATCAGCCGAAGCAGATCAATTTCACGATCGTTCCCGACGACGATGGCCGCACGCCGCGCACCTACGCCAACTTCTGCGCCATCTCCCACACGCCCTTCGACTTCACGCTGTCGTTCTGCGAAGTGCAGCCTCTGTCGACGCGGGACGTCGAGGCGGCCGAGGCCGAGCACATCGTGAAGGCGCCGGTTCGCGCCAAGATCGTGCTGCCGCTTCAAGTGGTGCCCAACCTGATTGCCGCACTGCAGGAGCACATGCGCGTGTTCTCGGAATCGACGGGCGGCGCAGCGCCGTGGGGCAACGGACCCGTCCACTAATCGTTGCCGGCTGCTCACTGATCACTTCCCTCGCCTGAAATAGTGGAACAGGTGCTCAGGTGCTCTACACCCACGTCGAGCTCGACGCGTTCTTCGTCGCCGTCGAGCGTGCGAGGCGCCCGGATCTCGCCGGGCGGGCCGTCGTCATCGGCGGCGGCCCCGGCAGCCGCGGAAGGGTGGCGTCCGCATCGCGCGAGGCGCGGCGCCGCGGCATCCGCGCCGGCATGCCGCTCGCGCAGGCCGCGGTGCTCGCGCCCGAAGCCGCGTTCGTCGATGGCGCGTTCGATGGGTACTTCGCTGCGTCACTCCAGGTTGACGCCGCGATCCGCCGCGAGTCGGCCGACGTCGAGTGGTTGTCGGTCGACGCCGTGGCGTTCACCGTCGGCGATGACGGCCTGCAGGCCGTGGAGGCCGTACGGCGGGCCATCGAGGCACTCGCATTCGACGCCTCATACGGCGTGGCCCGTTCGAAACTGGTCGCGCGAATCGCCGCGCAGTTGGGTCGGCCCCGCGGGATGGTCCACGTCCTCGACGGCTACGAGGCCCGCTTCCTTTCCCCGCTGAAGATCGACCTGCTCCCCGGGATCGATCCCGGGGCTGCTCGCAGGCTTCGGGCGGCGGGAATCCGCCGCCTAGGCCAGGTGGCGAAGCTCTCGGACGCGGCCCTGCGGGGGCTCGTCGGACCAGGCGGCGCGCAGCTGCGCCGCCACGCGGCCGGCCTCGACCGGGGCGTGATTCGGCGGACTGCCCTGCCACCGGCGCGAATCGCGGACCGGCCGCTGACGCCGGCGACCGCCGATGCGGACGCCGTGCGGGGTGCGCTTGCCGCCGAAATCGATCGCGTCGGCGGCGATCTTCGCGCACGCGGCGTGCTGGCTCGCACTCTGACCCTGCGCGTTCGCTTCGCCGACGGCCGTGTCGACTCCCGCACGGCGCAGCTGCCCGAGGTCTCGGCCCTCGACGGCGTGCTCGACGCCGCGGCCACGGCGCTGCTGCTGCGTCTCTGGGACGGCACGCGTCTCGTGCAGGCGCTCGGCATGTCGTGCGGCGGGCTGGTGGCGTCCCGGCGTGCGCCGGGGCTCTTTGCCATGTAGTGTGTCGTGTCGCAGGAGCGCCGACGCCTATCGGCGCGATTGCCGCCGCGAAGGCTCCGGCAGCTCGCGCGCGATCATCACTTCGGTCGACTTGATGATGCCGATCGCGTCGTCGCCACGCTTCAGGCGCAGTTCCTGGATGGCGTCGCGCGTGATGACGGCGGTCAGCGTCTGATCGCCGATGCGAAGGCGGACCTGCGCGAGCAAGCCGTCCGTGCGCACCTCCTCGACGAACCCGCGCAGCTGGTTACGGCCGCTCAGCGCCACGATCAGACCGGTGGCGCCGGCGCGCGCGCGGCCGCGCACCGGCTTCGGCTGCCGCGCCAGCAGCCGGTCGACTTCCGTCTCCCCGACCCGATGATGGCCGCCCGGCGTTCGCGTGGTGCGCACGAGACCCTGGCGGATCCAGTTCTTGAAAGTGGAATACCCGACGCCGAGCCGCGCGGCCGCGGCGCGCGCGGTGATGTGGTTCATGCAGACGATATTAGCCGATTCGAGTCGGGTTGAATTGCGAATCGAGGCGTCGGTAGACTCGGTCGATGCACATCGTCCTCTGGCTCAGCCTGATCGCTGCGGTCCCGCAACCTGGATCGGGAGCGTTGACCGGCGTCGTGACCGACAGCAGCGGTTCGGCGCTGCCAGGCGCGTCAGTCGCCGTTTTCAACGTCGGCACGGGCCTGCGCCGCGAGCTCATCTCGAGCGCCGAGGGCGTGTTCGCCGCGTCCAGCCTGCCGCCTGGCGAGTATCGCCTCGAGGTCGCGCTCGACGGCTTCTCGAAGGTGTCGCGAACCGGGCTGCGGGTGGCGACCGGCGAGGCGACGCGCGCCGACGTGCAGCTCTCTCCCGGCAGGATCAGCGAGTCGGTGACGGTCGCCGCCCCGACGCCGGTACTGCGCACCGAAACGGCCAGCCTCGGGGCGGTCGTGCCCCACGAGCGGGTCACTGCCCTGCCGCTCAACGGCCGCACCTTCATCACGCTCGCGTCGCTTGCGCCCGGCGTGGCGTTGCCGCCCGGCTCCCAGTTGCCGCGCATCAACGGCGGCCGCCCGCGCACCAACGAGTACCTCTTCGACGGCATCTCGCTCGGTGCTGCAGCCCGAGCCCGGACAGGTGGCGCTGTTCCCGGTCATCGACGCCATCGAGGAATTCCGCATCGAGAGCAACAGCCCGGCCGCCGAATTCGGGCGCTTCAACGGCGGCGTCATCAACCTGACGACCCGGTCGGGCGCCAATACCCCGCACGGCAACGGCTTCGAGTTCTTCCGCCACGAGGCGCTCAACGCCCGCAACTACTTCCAGCCCGACGGGCCAAAGCCCGACTACCGCCGCAACCAGTACGGCGGCACCGCCGGCGGGCCGCTGCGCAAGGATCACACGTTCTTCTTCATGGACTATCAGGGACAGCGCCAGAACATCGCGCGCACCGTCATCTCGACCGTGCCGACGCTGCTGCAGCGGCAGGGGATCTTCACTGAAGCGATCGCCGGCAAGGTGCCGGCGATCTTCGATCCATCTTCCGGCAGCGTGCGGACGCCGTTCGCCGGCAACGTGATTCCGGCGTCACAACTCGATTCGGTCGCCGTGTCGCTCCTTCAGCACTATCCCCTCCCGACATCCTCGGGCACGGCCAACAATTACCTCAGGACCGCGCCGGAAGTCGACAACCAGGACCAGTGGGACGCGCGGATCGACCACGCACCCACGGCGCGCGATCACCTGTTCGGCCGGCTCTCGTACTTTCATGACGACTTCACACCGGTGACGCCGCTCCCCGACGGCAGCGGCGTCACGAGCGGCACACTCGGTCCGCAGTTGACGACCTCGTGGGCCTTCGCGTCGAACTATCAGCACACGTTCACTCCGGCGCTCCTGAACGAGGTTCGAGTCGGCGACACGCGGCGCAGCGTCGATCGCACGGCGGCAACACTCGACACGCCAGCCGGCGAGGCGCTGAACCTGCCGGGGATTCCATCGACCGCGCGCTTTCCCAACACGCTGCCGACCTTCCTGATCAGCGATTATCAGCAGCTCGGATCGCCCGTCAACACCGCATCGACGTTTGCCACCAGCGTTACCCAGGTGGCCGATACGCTCAGCTGGGTCAAGGGCCGACACCTGGTCAAGGCCGGGATCGACTGGCGGTGGGAGCGGCTGAACGTCATCCAGCCGCCGTCGCCGACCGGCTCCTTCACGTTCAACGCGATCGGCAGCGACCAGCCCGGGGTGACCGGCAGCGGGACGCCGTTCGCCAGCTTTCTGCTCGGCCAGGTGCAGGCCTTCTCGATCGATCTCCAGCACGACGAGATCCGCGAGCGTGCGCACTCCCAGGAGTACTTCGTCCAGGACGACTGGAAGCTCACGCCGAGCCTGACGATCACCCCGGGCCTGCGCTACACGCTGAACTTTCCGTCGACCGAGATCAACGGACAGACGGCGGTCTTCAACCTGGCGACGCAGGTGCTCGACTATCCCGGCACCGAACCGGTGCGGCCGCTCCAGAAAGACAACTTCGGTCCGCGCTTCGGAGCCACCTGGCGCGTCACCGACCGCACGGTGGCGAGCGGCGGCTACGGCTTGATCTGGATCGAGATGGCCGGTATCACGACGCCGTTCACGACGCCGACCTTCCCGTTTCTGCAGACGGTCTCGCAGCGCGCGCTCGACACCGTCTCGCCCGCCTTCGCCCTGCAGAACGGACCGAGCGTCGCGCCCCTTCCTCCAGGTCCGCTCACCGGACTCGGCCAGGGCGTGTTCACCGTCGACTCGACGCTTGGATCCGGCTACGCGCAACAGTGGAACGCCTCCGTACAGCGCGTGCTGACGTCGAACCTGACGGTGGAGGCCGCCTACGTCGGTTCGATCATCACGCACGTCGGCATCCCGGATACGAACATCAACCAGCTGAACGCCGACGAGCTCGGCATTGGCGCGCCGCTGCTCCAGCGCGTGCCGAATCCCTACTTCGGCCTCATTCCGCGATCCTCGTCGCTCGGCGATCCGACCATCACGGTGGCCCAGCTGATGAAGCGCTTTCCCGAATACACGACCGTCAGTTTCTACCGCAACAACGTCGGCACGACCCGGTATCAGGGCCTGGAATTGAGCCTGCGGCAGCGATCGACGCGCGGCCTGTCGTATTCGGTCGCCTATACGCGATCGAAGCTCCTCGACGACGCGTCGTCGGTGTTCGACGCATCGATTCTGACCGGACCGATCGCCAACTATCCGGTTGCCGACAGC
>DASXLB010000001.1 GCA_036496585.1 Vicinamibacterales bacterium | reverse complement strand
GCCCGACAACCGCAGCCCCACCGGATACCGCTCGATTGAGCTCATCCAGGGATCGGCGATGAGCTGCTTGTGACCGAGCGAGACGCGCTCGGTGGCCGCGTCGTACTTGAGCACGATGACGTCGATTTCGTCGCCGACGTGCACGACTTCGGAGGGATGCGTCACGCGGCCCCACGACATGTCGGTGATGTGCAGCAACCCGTCGATACCGCCGAGGTCGATGAACGCGCCGTAGTCGGTGAGGTTCTTCACCGATCCGCGCAGCACCTTCCCTTCCGCCAGCGTGTCGAGCGTCGTCTTCTTCTTCTCGGCGTTCTCTTCCTCGAGCAGGACCTTCCGCGACAGCACGATGTTGCCGCGCTTCTTGTTGACCTTGATGACGCGCATGCGCAGTTCCTGCCCGCGCAGGGCGTCGAGGTTGCGGACGGGGCGCACGTCGATCTGCGACCCCGGCAGGAACGCGCGGACGCCGATGTCCACAGCGAGTCCGCCCTTGATGCGCTCGATGACGCGGCCGATGACCACCTTGCGATCCTGGTAGGCCTTCTCGACCTCGTCCCAAATCTTCATCTTCTCGGCCTTCTCGCGCGAGAGGACGACGTAGCCTTCACGGTCTTCCGTGCGCTCGAGCAGCACGTCGACGATGTCGCCGGGCTGCACCGTGATCTGGCCGTTCTCGTCTACGAACTCGTCGACCGGGATGATCCCCTCGGACTTGTAGCCGACGTCGACGATGACTTCGGACGGCGTTACCTTGAGCACCGTCCCCTTCACGACCTCACCTTCCGCGATGTTGCGGAAGCTGTTATCGTAAAGATCGAGAAGGCGGGCGTATTCCTGCGGATCGACCGACTCGTCCAGTTCGGCTGCGCCACCTCCTGTTGGAATGATCTGCTGCGACTTGTCTGTTGCCATGCTGCGCGGGTCCTCTCTCACGTACTTGCCGGGATCTCAGCTCCGGCTGGCTGTAGATTTGCCTGACGCGTCTGAGCGATAAGCAGTAGATTATCCAACAGTTACGGTCTTTCGGTCAAGGAGAACCCAATGGCGAAAAAAGCGGGCCGGAAAGCCGGGGGACGACGGGCCACACCCTCGACGAAGAAGACGAGGCCGCGAGGCCGCGCCGGCGCCCGGAGCGCCGCTGGCGCACGCCGAACCGCCCCAACCGGGCGAAAAAAGCGTGCTTCCAAGGCCGGCGGGACCCGAAAGCCGGCTCGGCCGAAGGCGCCCAAGGGGAAAAGCCGGACCAAGGCCCGCAAGGCGACCGCCGCCGCGCGCGCCGCCAAGCGACCGAAGGCCTCACGCCCACGGACTGGCGGCAGCGGACGGGAATCCACCCTGGCGCAGACGCCCGACACCGGACGCACCGTCCAGGGACGGACCAACCCGATGCCGACCCGGCGGTCGACCGGCACACCCGCCGGCGCCGGCGATTCGCGCCGCACGCCGTCGCTCGACCGCGAGCGTAAGCGCCTGCGCGAGGTCGAGGAATCGGTCCCCACCCCGCCGTCGTCGCTCAATCCGGACCGCGTCCACCCGTCGGCGGCGCGCAGCGGGCGCTCGGCGCTGCAGCAGGCGAAGCGCAACCGCAACGAGACGAGTCCGGCGCTGACCGGCGGCGACGTGGACGCCGACTGGGAAGATGCCTACGCCGTCGGCGACGAAGCCCCGGGCGGCGACAACCCGACGCCCGACCAGGATCGTGTCGATGACATCGGCCGCGCGATGGGAATCGAGTACGCCGACAACGAAGAGCTGAAGGCCTCCGACAAGATCACCGAACGCGATCGGCATCGGTGGGAACTGGACCCGGCGTCGGCGGAAGACTACCCGGACCACGAGGAAGACTGACGGCCGGTGGGCAATCGCCCATCGGCTAACGGCGGTCGGCCACCGTCACCACCAGCCGCAGCACGCTCTCGATCACCTCGCCCAGCGGCACGCCGGTCGTGTCGATGACCACGGCGTTGGACGCGACGGACAGCGGCGAGGCAGCGCGCGTGGCATCCGACTTGTCTCGCTCGGCCAGCGCCGTCGCGACATCCGAGAGGGGCGCCCCCTTCGAGCTCGCGTGCGCGGGATCGGCGGCGCGGCGGCGCGCACGCTCGTCGGGTGACGCGTCGAGATAAATCTTGACGTCGGCGTCGGGGAACACGACGGTGCCGATGTCGCGGCCTTCCATCACCACACCGCCCGCCTCGGCCGACGCGCGCTGTCGCGCGACGAGCACCCGCCGCACCGCGGGATGGCGGGCCACCGCGGCCGCGGCGCTGTCGATGCCGGGGGTGCGAATCGCCGCGGCCACGTCGTGGCCGTCGATGCCGATCCGGCCATCTTCGAGGGCGAATGTCGCGCGCTCGGCCAGCGCCGCCACCGCCGGCTCGTCCTGCAGGTCGAGGCGATCGTGGATCGCCTTCCACGCCACGGCGCGATACATCGCGCCGGTATCGACGTGACGATAGCCGAGCCGTTCGGCGACGGCGCGCGCCACCGTGCCCTTGCCAGCGCCCGACGGGCCGTCGATCGCTACGATCAACCGCTTTGACACCACGGCGGCGCAACTTTATCATGCGCCCCGGGTGCCTCCTTTGAGCCGACGCGACGAGGCGGGACGGCGCGATCGGCTGGCGATCGGTTGACGCGCCGATCGCGCATTGCCGGCGTCGTCGTTCTCGCGATTCTCGTCGCGCTCGCTTTCGCGGCGCGTTTCTATCTTCGCGGTACGGCCTTCGTCGTCAAGGCGGCGGGCATCGGGGGCGCCGCCGGCACGGCGACGGAGTGGTACTCGACCCCGGTCACGCCGAGCCCGGTTGACTCCGTCACGTGGCGCGGCGGCCCGTTGCACGCGATGGCCTACCGGCCGTGGCGCGTCAGGGGCCGTCCGATTCTGCTGGTGCCCGGCGTGCACGCCGCCGGCATCGCCGAACCGCGGCTGGTGGGATTTGCCACCGACCTCGCCGCAACGGGCCATCCGGTGCTGACCGTCGAGCTGCCCGATCTGCGGGCCTACGCGATCACGACGCGCACGACCGACATGATCGAGGACGCGGCGGCGTGGATGCTGGCGTCCCCCGACTGGCACGGCGCCGACGGGCGCGTCGGGATCATGGGCATCAGCTTCGGCGGCGGCCTCGCCATCGTCGCTGCCGGACGGCCCGCGATCCGCGACCGTGTCGCGTTCGTCATGGCGCTCGGCGGCCATGGCGATCTCCCGCGCACGCTCCGCTTCCTCTGCACCGGCGTGCAGCCCGACGGCGCCAGACGCGCGCCGCACGACTACGGCCTGGCGATCGTGCTGCTGGGCGCCGCCGATCGCGTCGTCGCGGCGGCACAGGTCGCGCCGTTGCGGGCGGCGATTCTGTCCTACCTCGAGGCCTCGCGGCTCGACATGGTGGACAAGCGCGCCGCGGCGGCCGAATTCGAGCGCGCCAAGGCGCTGGCGGTCAACCTCGACGAGCCATCGCGGACCTACATGGGCTACGTGAACGCCCGCGACGTCACACGGCTTGGTCCGGTGCTGCTGCCGTATCTCGCCGATCTCGGCGGTGACCCGGCGCTCTCGCCGGCCCGATCGCCGCTGCCGGTTGCACCCGTGTATCTGCTCCACGGCACCGACGACAATGTCGTGCCGGCCATCGAGTCCGCGCTGCTCGCCCGCCAGCTCGAAACGGACCGTCGCACCGTCCACCTGCTGCTGACCCCGCTGGTGACCCACGCCGAAGTGGACCGGTCCGCGACGGCCGGCGCCGTCTGGCACTTGATAGACTTCTGGTCGAGGCTGCTGGATGAGTAAGAAGCAGGTAGAAGGGGCGAGCGACACCACCGGAGAACGCCTGCAGAAGATCCTCTCGCAGGCGGGGGTGGCGTCACGCCGACTGTCGGAAGAGCTGATCACGCAGGGGCGCGTGCAGGTGAATGGCGTGACCGTCACAGCGCTCGGCACGAAGGCGGACGCCGGCGTCGACGAGATCAAGGTCGACGGCCGCCGGATTCGCGCGCAGGCGCGGAAGCGCTACATCCTGCTGCACAAACCGCGCGGCTACATCACGACGCGGAGCGATCCGGAGGGACGCCGGACGGTGCTCGACCTCCTGCGCGGGGTGCGCGAGTACATCTACCCGGTCGGCCGCCTCGACTACGACTCGGAAGGGCTGCTGCTGCTGACCAATGACGGCGACCTGGCCGCCAGGCTGACGCATCCGCGTCACGAAGTGGACAAGGTCTACGAGGCTCGCGTCCGAGGCGTCCCCGACGAACACGTCCTGGAGCGGCTCGCCAAAGGCGTGACCATCGAGGGAAAGCGTACCGCTCCGGCGAAGGTGCGGGTCCTCGATCCGCCCTCCAGGCGTCAAGCGGAGGACGGGCAGACCCGCATCGAGCTCGCCATCCACGAAGGGCGGCAGCGCCAGGTCCGCCAGATGTTCGACGCCATCGGCCACCCAGTCGTTCGCCTGAGACGCGTGCGGATCGGACCGATCGAAGATCCCGACATGCCGCCCGGCCATTGGCGCGAATTGACGCCGCAGGAAGTCGCGCGGCTCCAGCGTGCAGCCGGTGTGAAGACGACCACGGCGCGGACGGCGGATCAGCCTAGGCCCCGACGATCGTCGAAGCCCCGACGCACAGACCGACCGCGATAGCGGCGATCTTCCGCCGGCCGCGCGAGCCTTACGATCGATTGAGTGCGACGAGGGGATCCAGCCGCGCGGCGCGGCGAGCCGGCAGATACGTGGCGGCGAGCGCAACCGCACCGAGTGCGCCGGCGGCCAGCACGAAGATCCATGGATCGCGCGGATCGGTCTGAAACAGGAGCGCCTTGAGCACGTCGGCGGCCGCCCACGCCAACGCCAGTCCGGCGGCGACGCCGATCGCGGTCAGACGCGCGCCGCGTCGAAAGAACAAGGTCATCACCTGGGCCGGCCGCGCTCCCAACGCGACGCGGATGGCGATTTCGCGCGAACGCTCGACCACGGCGTACGCGACAACACCGTAGAGCCCAACGCACGCGAGCAGCAGCGCGACGCCACCGAACACGGCGAGCAGCACGGTGCGGAGCCGTGGGGCGGATATGGCCGCCGCGCGGTTGGCGGCGAGCGGGCGCACGTCCGGCGGCGGCAGCGACGGATCGAGCGCGCCAATCTGGCGGCGCACCGCGTCGGAGACCGCCGCGAGGTCGCCGTGCGCGCGAACCAGCAGCGTCATGGCCTCGAGCGGCACCTGCGCGTAGGGTAAGTAGACCGTCGGCGTGACCGGCGCGTCGAGCTGCACGTCGCGGATGTCGCCGACCACTCCGACCACCGTGCGGGGATGGCCGTCGACGCCGCCCCAGTAGAAGCGCTGGCCGACCGCGCGCGCTCCCGGCCACAGCCGCGCCGCCAGACTCTGCGAGACGACCGCGACACGCGGCGCGCCTTGCCGGTCGGCGTCGGTGAACGAACGTCCGGCGACGATCGGCACCTGCAGCGTCGCAAAAAATCCCGGCGTCACGCTGCGCCAGCCGGCGTGCACGAGTCCGCTGGCCGGCGCGTCGGCGGCGCGATCGACGGGCGTGACGCCGTTGGCGAAGCCCCATTGCCGGAACGGATTGGTGGCCGTCGCCGCCGCCGATTCCACGCCGGGCAGCGCCGTCAGCCGCGAGATCGCCTCAGCAAAGAACGCCGGACGCGCGTCCTCGGGATAGCGGCCTGCCGGCAGCAACACAGGGCCCGTCAGCACCCGCGCCGCCTCGAAGCCGGCATCGACCCGGCTGAGACGCGCAAAACTGCCGGCGAGCAGACTCGCCGCAATGAGCAGCACCGTGGCCATCATCACCTGCACCGAGACGAGCGCGCCCGACCAGACGCCGGCGCGAGCGGTCGCGGAGCGGCTCTCGCCGCGCAGGGCGGTCTGCGCGTCGGCACGCGCGGCATGCCAGGCCGGCAGCAGTCCGAACGCAATCGTCGAGACGAGCATCAGCGCACCCGCCGCCGCGATGACGCGACCGTCAACGGCGGCGACGCGGCCGAGCGGCAGCACCTCGCGCAGGAGTACCGACACCGCGTCGAGCGCCCACGATGCCGTGAGCAATCCGGCCGCGCCGCCGGTGAGGCCGAGCAGCAGACTCTCGGTCGCCAGCTGGCGCACGAGCCGGCTGCGTGCGGCGCCGAGCGCCGCGCGGATGCCCATCTCGCTGCGCCGGCTCGAGACGCGTGTCATCAGCAGGCCCGCGATGTTGACGCAAGCCAGCGCGAGCAGCACCGCGACGGAGCCCAGCAGAATCCACGCCATGCGGCGCAGGCCGGGGCCGATCAGCCAGTCCTGCAACGGCTCGGCGCGGGCCGACCATCGCTGCAACTCCGGATGCTCGCGGCCCAGCGCCGCCGCGGTCGCCGCCGCCTCCGCGCTCGACGCATCGATCCCGACGCCAGGAGCGAGGCGGCCGATGACGTCGAGCCACTTGTCGCTGCGATCGGCACGCGTCGATGCCGCGAGCGGCAGCCACAAATCGGCCGTCGGCAGGACTGCCGTCTCCGGCAGCACGCCGACGATGGTCACGGCGCGGCCGTCGAGCATGACGACGCGGCCGATGGCGCGGGCGTCGCCGCCCAGCCGCTGCCGCCACAGCGCATGGCTGATCAGCGCCACCGGACTTCCCTTCGCATCGCGCTCGTCATCGACGGTGAGCACGCGGCCGCACACCGGCTGAATGTCGAGCAGCGGAAAGAGCGACGGCGTCACCGCCGCGGCATCGACGCGCATCGCATCCCCCGCGCCGGTCATCGTCATCTGCAGCGGACGCATCGCCGCCACCGCGGACAGCGTGCGCAGGCGCCCGGCGAAATCGAGATAGTCGGGATCGGAGAACTGAAAGGGATCGCCCTGCGGCGTCAGTTCGCGCAGCCGCACCAGGCGCGCGGCGTCGGGGAACGGCAGCGGCCGCAGCGCGACGGCGTCGACGACGCTGAAGGTTGCGGCGGCGCCGCCGATCCCGATCGCCAGCGTCGCCACGACGGCGAGCGTGAAACCCGGCGCCGCACGCAGGCGGCGGACCGCGAACCGGAGATCCTGCACGAGCGAATCCATCAATGCCTCCATCCCGGCGTCAGCACCGCGCGTGCCACAGGGATGAAGTGATGTCTGGACAACAGCTTGGCGTATTTCGAGACCGCTGAACGGAATCGCAATCCGCCCGCTTCCGAACACCTGTGATCGAAAACGAACGGGTCACGATTTGATCGGACAAGGCTGGATTGTCGGATTCCCGTCGCAGACCTGACGGGCGGCGGTCTCAGTGAATCCGCTCGGTCCCCTGTTCGGCGTCGGCCGCCGGATCGTCGGCGACGGACGGCTCCGATGGCGGCGTGTCGTCGAAGGGCAGCGGCGACGTCGTGATCGTCGGCTCGGCGAGGCCGCCGGGAAGGTCGAAGCCGAGCGCGTCCGCCAACTCGTCGACCTTCGGCAGGTCGGCCAGCTCGTTCAGGCCGAACCGTTCGAGGAACTCGCGCGTCGTGCCGTACATGAACGGCCGGCCCACCACCTGTTTGCGGCCGACCGTCTTGACCAACTTGCGTTCGATGAGCGTCTGCAGGACGCCGGAACTGCTGGTGACGCCGCGGATCTCGGCGATCTCGGGGGCCGTCACCGGCTGCTTGTAGGCAATCACTGCCAGCGTCTCGAGCGACTGTACCGACAGCTTCGACGTCGTGCGTTCGTGAAAGAGCTTGCGCACCCATTCGTGCAGTTCCGGCTTCGTCGTCAGCTGATAGCCGCCGGCGACCTCGACGATCTGCAGTCCGCCGGGACGGTCGTAATCGGCGCGCACCGCCGCCAGCGCGGCATCGACGTCCTCCTTCGGCTCGCCGTCGAGCATCTTGTAGAGCGTCTTCGGCGTGATCGGCTCGGGGGACGCGAAGATCAGCGCTTCGATGATGGGTTTCAGATGATCGGACACGGGTGCTCTTGTCGGCGGACCTGACGGTCCGGCCTACTCCTTCTTCTCATGTTGCGCGGCATGCTCGGCGTGCACCTGCTCGGGATCGTGCAGCGGGCGCGGCGCGTCGGCCGGGCGGGCCCGTTTGTAGACGCGAATGGGACCGACGACGCCGCTCTGGAACACGCGAATCAACTTCAGCCGGATCATCTCCAGCAGCGCCAGGAACGTCACGACCAAGCCGGCGCGCGTCTGCACGTCCTCGAAGAGGTCCTCGAATCCGCACGCCTCGGTCTCCGACAGCCGCGAGAGGAGCTGCTCGATCCGATCCTCGATCGCGATCTGCTCCATCGGCAGATAGACCTTCGGGCGCGCTTTCGAGCGCTCGACGACAGCGCGGAACGCGCTGATCAGACTGAACAGATCGACTTCGATCTCCGGCTCCGGCGGCTCGCCGGCGATCTCGGAAATCGGGCCGTCGGGACGCGTCCACTGCGCGCTGCGCAACGTCTCGCGCTCGTGCAGCAGCTCGGCCGCCGCCTTGAACTTCTGGTGCTCGAGCAGGCGGCGCATCAACGCTTCGCGCGGGTCCTCCTCGGGGTCTTCCTGCGACGGATCCGGACGCGGCAGCAGCATTCGCGACTTGACGTGGATCAGGGTGGCGGCCATGACGAGGAACTCCCCCGCCACGTCGAGATTCAGCTCCTGCATCACGTCGATGTAGGCGATGTACTGCCGGGTGATGAGCGCGATCGGGATGTCGTAGATGCTGACCTCGTTCTTCTTGATGAGGTGCAGCAGCAGATCGAGCGGACCCTCGAAGTTCTGTAGCCGGACAGGATAGGCGTCCAGGATCGATTCGAACTCGTGTTCCATAGTACGGATGCCGGGCTGCCACCTTCCGGCCGGCCTGGCCGGCGCTACCGATACGTCAGTTTGACAGCGTCTCGAACGCGGTCCATCGTCTCACAGGCGACCGCGCGCGCCTTGGCCGATCCCGCGTGCAGGATTTCCTTGACATGGCCGGGTTTTGCGAGAACGGCGGCGCGCCGCTCGCGGATCGGGTCGAGATGGGCGTTGAGTGCCCTGGCCAGCTTCATCTTCACTTCGACGTCGCCAACTTTGCCGGCCCGGTAGCGCGCCTTGAGATCCTCGACCTCGCCGGCATCGGGGTTGAACGAGTCGTGATAGGTGAACACCGGATTGCCTTCGACGGTGCCGGGAATGTCGGCCCGCACCCGTTTCGGATCGGTGTACATCGATCGGACGCGTCTGGTCACCGTGTCGGCGTCGTCGGAGAGCTGAATCGTGTTGCCGAGGCTCTTGCTCATCTTCTTGTCGCCGTCCAGTCCCGGCAGGCGCGACATCCGCGTCAGCAGCGGCTGCGGCTCGACGAGCGTCCCGGCGCCGAAGATGTTGTTGAAACGGCGGACGGCTTCGCGCGCCAGCTCGAGATGGGCCACCTGGTCGTCGCCGACCGGCACGAAGCGCGCGTCGTACATCGCGACGTCGGCCGTCTGCAGCAGCGGGTAGCTGAGAAAACCGAGGGTCGACAGGTCCTTGTCCTTGAGGGCGTCCTGCTGCTCCTTGTAGGTCGGCACCCGCTCGAGCCATGGCACCGGGACGACCATCGACAGCAGCAGGAACAGTTCGGCGTGCTCGGGGACCAGCGACTGCAGGAAGAACGTGCTCTTGTCGGGGTCGAGGCCTGCCGCGATCCAGTCGGCGACCATCTCGTAGGCGTAGGGAACGAGCTTGCCGGTGCTCTCGTACTCGCTGGTCAGCGCGTGCCAGTCGGCGACGAAATAGAAGCAGTCGTACTGGGCCTGGAGCGGTACCCAGTTGCTGAGCGCGCCGACGAGGTGGCCGAGGTGGAGCTGGCCGGTCGGGCGCATGCCGGACACAACGCGCGCTTTCAACGCAGCAACATCCTCAAGAAGAAATCCGTCGGCGGAAAGATCAAGGCGCTCGCGATGCCGGTGAACATCAGCGCGTACAGGATCAGGAAGCCGAACTGCCGCAGCCGCACGTAATGCACGGCCAGCGACGGCGGCAGCAGCCCAAGCGCGACGTTGCCGCCGTCGAGCGGCGGGATCGGGATCAGGTTGAAGAAGGCCAGCAGCAGGTTGGTTTCGACCCCAAGGTACAAGGTCGCCTGCAGCAGGCTGCCGTCGGGATAGGCGCCGTGCCCCCCGCTGATCCGGAACGCCAGCGACCACACACACGCCTGGAGCAGGTTGCTGATCGGACCCGCCGCCGCGACGATCGTGAAGCCGCGGCGTGGATCACGCAGGTTGCGCGTGTTCACCGGCACCGGCTTCGCCCAGCCGATGAGCGGCAGGTGGCTGACCGCCGCGAGCAGCGGCAGCAGCAGCGTGCCGATCGGATCGATGTGGACAGCCGGATTCAGCGAGACGCGGCCGAGCGCCCGCGCGGTCGGATCGCCGAGGCGGTCGGCGGTCCACGCATGCGCCGCCTCGTGAACCGTCAGCGAAATCAGCAGGACACCGAAGCCGACGGCGACGGTGAGGGGATCGATACTCAACGATGTGGGCCCTAAGCTTAGCACTATCGCCGCGGTTCGCGCTCCAGCAGGCGCTTGGCCCGCCGCAGATCCGCCCGCTGCCGATCGTCGACCGCCGGATACTGGAGACGGAGCCGGGTCAGCCCGTCGATGATCGCCGCCGCCACCACCGTGCGGGCGAATTTCTTGTCGTCGGCCGGCACGATCACCCAGGGCGCGTGCGGCTTCGCCGTGTGGCGGATCATCTCGTCGTAGGCGGCCATGTAGGCGCGCCAGTGCTTGCGCTCGGCGAGATCGCCGAACTCGAATTTCCAGTTCTTGTCCGGCCGATCGAGCCGCGCCATGAAGCGTTGCCGCTGTTCCTTGCGCGAGACGTGCAGGAAAAACTTGAGGATCAGGAATCCCTGGCGGGCGAAATACCGCTCGAACGCGTTGATGTCCTCGAAGCGCTCCTTCCAGATGCGTTTCGTCAGCAGCTCCGCCGGCAGCTTCTGGTGCCCGAGCATCGTCGGGTGCACCCTGACGATCAGCACCTCCTCATAGTACGAGCGGTTGAAGATGCCGATGCGGCCGCGTTCGGGCAGGCACTTCGAGGTGCGCCACAGGAAATCGTGATCCAGTTCCTCCGACGAGGGCGCCTTGAACGAATAGACCTGGCAGCCGGCCGGATCGACGCCCGACATCACGTGCTTGATCGCGCTGTCCTTGCCCGCCGCGTCGATCGCCTGGAAGATGAGCAGCACGCCGTGACGGTCCTGGGCATAGAGCTTGTCCTGCAAGTCGCAGAGGGCCTTGACCCCTTTTTTCAGGAACTTCTTCGCGTCGTGCCCGGGATGGGTCCCCGCGGTCGGCCGGTCCCCGAGACAGAATCCCTTGCCGTCCTTGACGACGAACGGCTTGACGAGCGCCTTAAAGTCTCGATGCATGCGGATCCTCGCTGGTGTATCGCGGAGCCCAGCCTCACGCCGGTTGAATCGCCAGACTACGCGCGATCGGCGAAGTATGCCAGAACCTGGTCCGCGGTTTTCGTGCCGACCACCGTGATCAGGTCTTCGCGGGTGGCGCGACGGACGCCGGCCAGGCTGCCGAACGCGGTCAGGAGTGCCTTGCGGCGGCGCGGCCCGATGCCGGCGATGACGTCGATTTCTGACCGCAGGTCGCGTTTACGGCGCGACTGCCGGTGGAAGGTGACGGCGAAGCGGTGCGCCTCGTCGCGAATCCGCTGGATCAGCAGCAGCGCCGCGCTCTGCGGCACGAGCGCGATCGGGTCGTCGTGCTCGCGCGTGAACAGCAGCTCTTCCTTCTTGGCGATCCCGACCGCGACCAGATTGGACAGTCCCAGCTCGCCGAGCGCGTCGTAGGCGGCATTCAACTGCCCCTTGCCGCCGTCGATCAGGATCAGGTCGGGAAACGGGCCGCCGTTGTCGAGCACCGTACGGTAGCGCCGCAGCACGACCTCGTGCATCGAGGCGAAGTCGTCGAGCACACGGGAGGCTGGCTGCGGGCGGCGGGTTGCCGACCCGCGAATCTTGAACTTGCGGTATTCGGAACGCTTCATGCGGCCGTCTTCGCAGACGACCATCGCGGCGACGGTCTCGGATCCCTGGATGGTGGAGATATCGAAGCACTCGATGCGCCGCGGGATGGCGGGGAGGTTGAGGACCAGCCGCATCGTCTCCAGCGCGTCGTAGTGCGCCGCGACCGTCTCGTTGAAACGGGCCTGGTAGGCAACCTGCGCGTTGCGGGCGGCGAGATCGAGCAGGCCCCGCTTGTCTCCGCGCTTCGGCACGAGCAGGCGGACACGATGTTCCGACGTGGCGGTGAGCCAGGCTTCGACGGTTTCGGTCTCGGGCGCGCTGAGTTCCAGCGGCAGGTGAATTTCCGGCGGGGCCGACCGCTCCGCATAGAACTGTTCCAGCGCCGCCTGCAGGGTCTCCCCTTCCGCCCCGTCCGAGCCCACGCTCATCGTCGGTCGGCCATCGGCCGGCGAGCGCCCCGCATAGGTACTCGCGAGCTCGATCCGCTCCACCACCTTGCCGTGGCGCACCTGAAAGACCTGAACCACGGCGCCGGCCGGGCCGATCTTCAGGCCGAAGACGTCGCGATCGCCGAGCGCCGTCCCGGTCATCTTCTGCTGCCGCTGCTGCAGCGTCTGGATCGTGCGCAGCGCGTCGCGCAGCTGCGCCGCCTGTTCGAAGCGCTCCGCCGAGGCCGCCTCGGTCATGCGTCCCGTCAGCTGCGTCACCAGCTCGTCGTTGCGCCCTTCCAGAAACAGCCGGGTGTGGCGCACCGCGGCCGCGTACTGCTCGTCACCGCAGATGTCGCGCACGCACGGCGCGATGCAGCGGTGGATGTCGTACTCGAGGCAGGGCCGCGCCCGCTCGCCGGTGATCACCTCGTTGCACGAGCGGATGCCGAACAGCTTGTGGGTCAGCGCCATGGTGCGGCGCCCCAGCTTCGCCGGCATGAACGGGCCGGCGTAGTAGTGATTGTCCTTCCCCACGCCGCGCGCGATCAGCACACGCGGGTAGGCTTCGCCGGTCGTCAACTGCAGGAACGGATAGTTCTTGTCGTCGCGCAGCAGGATGTTGTACTTCGGAGCGCGCTGCTTGATCAGGTGGTTCTCGAGCGCCAGCGCCTCGACCACCGAGTCGGTGACGATGAACTCCAGGTTGGCGGCTTCGTCGAGCAGCGCGTCGATGCGCGGGCTCATCCCCTGCGCGCCGAGGTAGCTGCGAACACGGTCGCGCAGCACCTTGGCCTTGCCGACGTACAAGGTGTCCCCGGCCTCGTTGTAATAGAGGTAGACGCCGGGCTGCTCCGGCAGGCGGGCGATGCGGGCCTTGAGGTCTTGAATCGGCATGGATTACACTGAGCCATTTTGCAGCGTATCGAACCCGTGATTATACCAGCCAGATGACGTTTACCGGGCTCATCGGGCGAATCTTCATGTTTCCGCTGCGCGCGATCATCGCCGCCTGCGTCGCGCTGCGCGTGCACCCGAACATCCTCACGTTCATTGGACTCCTGATCAACGGCTGGGCGGCGGTGCACCTGGCGCGCGGTGAATTCGTCATCGCCGGCGGGATCATAGTCGTCGCCAACATCTTCGACTTCATCGACGGCAAGGTGGCGACCGAGACCGGCCTGATCAGCAAGTTCGGCGGCTTCTGGGACTCGGTGATCGATCGTTTCTCCGACATCGCGCTGTTCATCGGGCTCATCTATCTCTACTCGAACCGCGGCCGCACCGACTACGCGCTGATTGCCTCGCTGGCGATGATGTTCGCGCTGATGACCAGCTACACGCGCGCCCGCGCCGAATCGCTCATCCAGAAGTGCAAGGTCGGCTTCATGGAGCGGCCCGAGCGGATCGTGCTGTTTATGATCGGCGCCTTCACCAACCGCATGGCGGGCGTGCTCTGGGTCATCCTGGTGCTGTCGGTCTTCTCGGTCGCCGACCGCGTCCTCCTCACCTACCGCGTGCTCGAGCGCGGCACCGAGGAGCGCCCCGCCGCCATCACCCGCTCGCCGCTGCCGGTCCGCATGCTGTGGAACGGCTTCTTCTGGACCTTCGAGCGCGCCACCTGGCAGTACGACGTGATGGTCGTCGTCATTCTCGCCTTCGTCTGGCTGATTCCGCCCGGCTGGATTCGCGATCCGATGGCGTTCGGCGATGGCCCGATCGGCTGGCTGCTGCATCGCTAAGGCGCCGCCCTCGAGTGAGACTAATGCACCCTGCCGAGCCGGAGCGCGGCTTCGGCATCGTCGATGAAGGCCCGGTAGCCGTCGCGATCGATGAAGGGGTCGACGGGATTGGGCGCCCCCGCCCGCGCGGCGAACTTTCGGTACCGGCCCCAGGCGCGCCCGTGGGACGCCACCCAGATGTCGACCGGAAGGCCGCGCAGCACCGCGAAGCTGCGTCCGAGATCGTCGGCCTGCTCCCGATAGCGCATTCCCATCGTGACATCCAGATCGCAGACGCTCACCGCATTCAGCGTCCGATCGGCGGCGCGGATCGGAAACGTCCATGAGGTGCAGCCGCGGGTGGCGCCGGCCGTGACGTGCGCGGTGAGGGTAATCGGACCGACGCGGATCGTGCCGCCGTCCGAGACCCGATGGTCGACGCGGACCGGCGGGTAGCCGCCGATGCCGAGCCGGAAGAGCGTCCGGATCGGTACCGCCATGTCGGGATCGTCGCCGCCCGAGGCGAGGACGTCCGCGCTGGCGTCGCTGGCCCACACCTCGCCCCCGGAGGCCCGCTGCAACGTCGGCAGCCCGCCGGCCTGGTCGGGACGCGGCGACGAATTGAGCAGCACTTTGACGTCCCTGATGTCGAACCCGAGCTCGGCGATGCTCGCCATGATCATCGGGGCGGTGGTGGGATAGCCGGCATCGAGCAGCACGTGTCCCGCGGGCCCGGTGATCAGAAAGGCCGAGACGTCATTGGCGCCGACGAAGTAGAAATTGCCGGCGATCCGAAACGGCTCGGCTCGCTCCTGCCCGTGCAACGACCCTTTGGCGCTCCACAGCCGCCCGATCAACACGGCAGGCGCGATCGCCATGGCGATGAGCAGGATGACGATCTCTTGCCTGGCAAGCCGCACGTTGGTATACTTTATATCACAAAGTTACGGCACTAGACGTCGTCCCGTTCGTCGTGGACGCCCAGGTCCAGGGACTTGCCGGTGAAATGGATGTCGTGCGCGGCAATTTTCTGGCGGAGCACCTTCCGGGCCTCGCCGTACACCGGCTGCGGCACACTGAGCCGGCGCGCGAACGAGCGCCAGCGATAGAGGATGACCAGGATCGGCTGCTCCCCTTCCCGCCAGGTCAGGCCGCCGATGTTGCCGTAGGCGATGTAACCGCCGTCGGTCCAGATGCCGTCCTCATAGAGTCCGCGCCGGATCTTCAGTCCGAGCGGCATCGCGTAGACGTAGTAGACCAGCATCATCGTCTCGCCGAAGACATGCTGCGGCGCCGTCCTCAGCACCGCCAGCTTGTAGAAGATCACGATGGCGAGGACGGCGCCGACCCAGAGAAACAGGCGATAGAGCGGCGGCCGCGGCGGGGGCCAGGTGACCAGTGCGGCGCGCTGCAGACGACGGTTCCGATCGTACTGGAGGAAGAGATACAGGTTGAAGACGAGGAAGCCGGCACCCAGGAAATAGAGCAGCTTCGAGAGCAGTGCGGGGTTCAGCGTCTCCACCAGCCGGGCCTTTTTTCTACCGCGTCCCGCCGCGACCCGTGTCCCGCGCTACTGGCCCAGCCGCGGGTCGAAACAGTGCCGGCAGCGCGCCTCATAGGTGCCCTGCGCCCCGACCAGCACGCGCTCGCTGCTGGCGACGAGCCGCTGGGTGTGGTTGGCCGGCGCGCCGCACACCATGCAGATGGCCAGCGTCTTGGTGATGTACTCGGCGATCGCGAGCAGCTGCGGGATCGGCTCGAACGGCTTGCCGAGATAGTCCTGATCGAGGCCGGCGACGATGACGCGCTTGCCCTGGTCGGCGAGCGTCGTGCACACCGCCGGCAGCTCCGGATCGAAGAACTGCCCCTCGTCGATGCCGACGACCTCGGTGTCAGGCAACACGTGCTCGAGCAGCTCACGCGAGCTGCCGACGTTCTCCGCCTCGATCTGCATCGCGCTGTGCGAGGTGATGTGGGCGTGGCTGTAGCGATTGTCGATGCGCGGCTTGAAGATCTGGACCTTCCGTTTGGCGATCTGCGCCCGGCGCAACCGGCGGATGAGCTCTTCGCTCTTGCCGCTGAACATGCTTCCGGCCACGACCTCGATCCAGCCGGCACCGGTTCGATGCGCGACGTCCATCATGACTCCGAGAGGCGCCCCCGCTCGGACTCCCCGTGCGCGCGCGCTCTCATCCTCAGACCTTCTTCTGGTACTCACCGTCTTCGGTGCCGACGCGGATCACGTCGCCGATGTTGACGTGCGCCGGCACGTTGACGACGAGGCCGGTCTCGAGAGTGGCCGGCTTGACCTGCGCGCTCGCGGTGGCGCGGTTGATGGCGGGGGTGGTGTCGACCACCTTGAGATCCACCGAAATCGGCAGCTCGATGCCGACCGGCTCCTCGCCGTAGAACTCCATCGCGATCACCATCTCCGGCAGGATGTAGCTGGCATTGTCGCCCAGCACCTCGGCGTCGAGGTGGATCTGCTCGTAGGTGGTGGTCTCCATGAAATGGAACGAATCGCCGTCGCGGTAGAGGTACTGCATCTGCCGCTCGTCGAGAATGGCGCGCTCGACGTCTTCCTCGGCCCGGAACTTGTTGTCCGCCTGCTGCCCGTTGCGGATGTTACGCATCCGGGCTTGGACGAAGCCGCGCTTGTTGCCGGGCGTGAAATGGGTCAAGTCGAGGACGCGGTAGAGGTCGTTGCCCATCTTGATGAGCATGCCGCGCTTCATTCTTGTCGCCTGAATCGAGCTCATGACAAACCTCAAGCCTAGCACAGGCCATGCTACGATCGACCGATGCCATGTGATCCGCTGCGCGACCTGCGCGCCTGGCAGGCACGCCTCGAGCGGCTCGCCGCGCAGGGCGGCAGCGCCTGGGACCCGCCGATGGATGTCTACGAGACGGCGACCGGCTACGTGGTGACCGCGGAAGTGCCGGGGCTGACGCGTGAGCGGATCGATCTCGCCGTGCAGCAGAACCGCCTGACGATCCGCGGCGTGCGTGCGTCGGCGGCCTCCGAGACCGCGCCACGCCACTACCATCAGATCGAGCGCGGCCACGGATCGTTCCATCGCACCTTCGAGTTCGCCGACCCCGTCGACCACGACGGCGTCACGGCGGACCTGCGCCAGGGCGTGCTGACGGTGACGCTGCGCAAGCTCGTCGCCGCGCCGCGGCGGATTGCCGTCCGATGATGATGCTCCGCAGGATCCTCGTCGCCAGCATCTTCGTCTCGTCCGGATTTTT
Source organism: Vicinamibacterales bacterium (assembly GCA_036496585.1). Taxonomy (NCBI): domain Bacteria; kingdom Pseudomonadati; phylum Acidobacteriota; class Vicinamibacteria; order Vicinamibacterales; species Vicinamibacterales bacterium. The sequence goes on along the minus strand of DASXLB010000001.1, from coordinate 44,149 downwards.
CGGCGGCATGGTGCTGTCGGGACGGTTCCACGCGGCCGACGAAGCCGCGGCCGGGCCGGCTGTCCGGCCGACGGCCTCCGCGGCGCAGCCCGCGCCAGCGCTGGCGGCCGGCGCCACGCTGCCCGATCTCTCCGGCGTCGCCAGCCGCGCCATCCCGAGCGTGATGAACATCGCCTCGCTGCAGGTGGTCCGCCAGCAGAACTCCCCCTTCGCCTCGGATCCGCTGTTCCGCTACTTCTTCGGCGACCGCGATGACACATACAGCGGACGCAGCCGGGTGACGCAGAGTCTTGGGTCGGGCGTGGTCGTCTCGCAGGACGGCTACATCCTCACCAACAATCACGTCATCGGCGACGGGCGCGCCCAGGTGTCGATCGTGCTGCCGGACAAGCGCGAGCTGCGCGCCAAGATCATCGGCGCCGACGAGATGACCGATGTCGCGCTCCTGAAGATCGACGCGCGCGGCCTGGCGGTGCTGCCCTGGGGCGATTCCTCGAAGCTGAAGGTCGCCGAGTGGGTGCTGGCGATCGGCAATCCGTTCCAGCTCAATCAGACCGTCACGCTCGGCATCGTCAGCGCGCTGGGACGGACGCTCGGCGGCAACCTGGCGACCTACGAGGATTTCATCCAGACCGATGCCGCCATCAATCCCGGCAACTCCGGCGGCGCGCTGATCAACGCCCGCGGCGAGCTGATCGGCATCAACACGGCGATCTTCAGCGAGACCGGCGGGTATCAGGGGATCGGCTTTGCGGTACCGAGCAATCTCGCTCGCCACGTGATGGACGACCTGCTGAAGTACGGCGAGGTCCAGCGCGGCACGATTCCCGGCATCATGATCGCGCCGGTCACCACCCAGATCGCCGACGAGCTCGGCGCGCCGAACACGCGGGGGGCGCTCGTCAACCAGATGACGCGCAACTCCGACGCCTACGCGGCCGGCCTGCGTCCGGGCGACATCATCCTCGAGTTCAACGCCCGTCCGATCGACGATGCGTCCGCGTTCATGCGCATGGTGGCGGATTCGAAGGTCGGCACCGCGGCCAAGCTGCTCATCCTCCGCGAAAGCCGCAAGCTCGAGATCACGATCCCCATCACCCGATCCTCACGCGCCGCGCGCGCGCGCTGAAGGCCGCCACACTCCGGTATTCCGGAGAATCTCCTCCGCGCTGAACACCCGCCGCCCCTCTGACGCACCGATCGTCAAGTAAGACGGCAGGGCTTCGCCGGCACGCGATCTGCTTGTTCGATCTGCCTCAAAATCTCGGAGTGGAGGCTCAATGATGAAGACGGCGCTCGGGATAGCGGCGGTACTGATGATCGGCGCGGGCGTGCCCAGCGTGGCGGCCCAGGACGCGGCGCAGGTGAAAAAGGGGCAGGAAGTCTACACCGCGCAGAAGTGCTCCATGTGCCACCAGGTTGCGGGCAAGGGCAATAAGGCCAACCCCCTCGACGGTGTCGGCGCCAAGCTGTCGGCCGACGACATCAAAGAGTGGATTCATGATCCGGTGGCCGCGACGGCCAAGGCGAAGTCGACCAAGAAGCCCCCGATGCCGGCCAAGTACAAGAACCTGCCGGCGGCTGATGTCGACGCGCTCGTCGCCTACCTGCAAAGCCTGAAGTAAGCGCTCCTCTCTCAAACGAGGGCTCGAGTCTATGGCGGATCGAGGTCGTGGAGTCACTCGCCGAGATCTCCTGAGGCTGTCGATCGGCGGCGGCGCCGGCTTGGCGGTTGGCGGCCTGGTCGACTGGCCGGCGGCGGCCGCCGCGGCGCGAGCCCTCAAGCTCGCCGACGTTCAGGAGTTCACGACGTCGTGCAACTTCTGCTCGTGCGGGTGCGGCATGATCGCCTCGGTCCGCGACGGCAAGCTCGTCGCGATGGAGGGGGATTTCGACCACATCGTCAACCGTGGCTCGCTGTGCGTCAAGGGCATTTCGATGTCTCGCGACGCACGCCTCTCCGCAGCGCCTGACGACACCGCGCTATCGCGCGCCGGGCAGCGATCACTGGCAGGAGATCTCCTGGGACGACGCGATCACGCGCGTCGCGCAGAAGATCCGCAAGACGCGCGACGACACCTGGATCGCCACCGAGAAGGTCGATGCCCCGAAGCTGGTCGTGGACCTCATGGCCAGCGACGCGCGCGACCAGCGCGCCCTGCGGTTCGTGCCGCAGGAGCCCGGCGCCGAGGTCCCCGTCAACCGCACCGACGCCATCGGCTTCATGGGCGGCGCGCAGAATACGAACGAGGAGTGCTACCTCTTTCAGAAAGCGGCGCGGCTGCTCGGTCTGAGCTACGTCGAGCATCAGGCCCGGCTTTGACATAGCCCCACGGTCCCCGGTCTGGGGGCCACATTCGGACGCGGCGCGATGACGAACCACTGGATCGACCTGCAGAACTGCAAGACGATCCTCGTGGAAGGGAGCAACGTCGCCGAAAACCACCCCATGGCCTTCAAGTGGATCCGGAAGGCCCAGGAGAACGGCGCGACGATCATCCACGTCGATCCGCGGTTCACGCGGACGTCGGCGGCGGCCGACATCTACGCGCGGCTGCGTCCCGGCACCGACGCCGCGTTCCAGAACACGATGATCAACCACATCATCGTGAACAAGCTGTATGACGAGGACTACGTCGTCACGCACACGAACGCGCTGTTTCTCGGCGACGAGGCGTTCGAGTTCAAGGACGGCCTGTTCAGCGGCTACGACGCCGAGCACCACAAGTACGACACCAAGACCTGGGGCTATCAGCTCGACCCCAAGGGCAAGCCGCGGGTGGCGAAGAGCCTCGACGATCCGCACTCCGTGTTCGCGCGGCTGGCAACGTTCGTCTCGCGCTACACGCTGGAGATGGGCGAGCGGATTACCGGCGTGCCCGCGGATCAGATCCGCACGATCGCGGAGACGATGGCGAGAAACCGACCGGGGTCCATCCTCTACGCGCTGGGCATGACGCAGCACACGACCGGCGTGCAGGGCATCCGCGCGTTCACCATCCTGCAGCTGCTCCTCGGCAACATCGGCAAGCCGGGCGGCGGCGTCAATGCGCTGCGGGGCGAGCCGAACGTGCAGGGCGCCTGCGACATGGCGGTGCTCTACAACTACATGCCGGGCTACCTCAACTCGGCGACCAACGCCGAGCCCACGATCTATCACTACGTCCGCAAGAACGGCATCGCCGACAGCCGGTATCTCGTCAATACGCTGAAGGCGTTTTTCGGCGACGCCGCCACCGAAGAGAACGGCTACGGCTACGAGTGGCTGCCCAAGCGCGACGCCGCCAAGGATTACGGCACGCTGCCGATGTTCGAGGACGCGCTCGCCGGCAAGCTGAAGTTGCTGTGGGTCGTCGGCCAGAATCCCGCCGTCACGCTGCCCAACCTGACGCTGACGTTCGACGCGATGGCGAAACTCGAGACGCTCGTCCTACAGGAAATCTGGGAAACCGAGACCGCGGCCTTCTGGAAACGGCCCGGCGTCGACCCGAAGTCGATCAACACCGAGGTGATCCTTCTGCCCGCGGCGTTCTTCATGGAGAAGAACGGCACGATCAGCAACTCAGGCGGCATGGTGCAATGGCGCCACGCCGCGGTGAAGCCGCCAGGCCAGGCACGTCCCGACGGCGAGATCGTCGATCTCGTGTTCCGCAAGGTCCGGGAGCTGGTCAAGGACTCGACGGCCCCGCGTGACGAGATCATCAGGAAGGCGTCCTGGAGCTACACGACCGCGGAAGACGTCCTCCGCGAGATCAACGGCTACGCACTGCGCGACAACCCGGAGACGGGGCTCAAGAAAGGCGACCTCGTTCGCAAGGTCAGCGACCTCCGATCCGACGGATCGACATCGTCCGGCGCCTGGATCTACGCGGGGGTGTTCGCCAACGGCGAGAACCTGTCCAAGCGCCGCGACTCTCAAACGGATCCCGGCGGCCTCGGCCTCTATCCGGGCTTCGGGTGGACATGGCCGAACAACATGCGGATCCTCTACAACCGCGCATCGTGCGACCGCCACGGCAAGCCGTATCCGGGCGCGAAACCGATCGTATGGTGGGACGAGCAAGCGAAGAAGTGGGCGGGATACGACATTCCAGATGTCCCCGTCGCGACCGACGGACCCGACACGCCCAACGGCCAGCGCGCCTTCCATCTCGGTGCGGAAGGCGTCGGGCGCCTCTTCGCCGCGGTCTACTCGGATCCCGATCCCCGCTACACCGATTATTGGCGCGACGTCGCCTACGTGCCCAAGGACGGGCCGTTGCCTGAGATGTACGAGCCGGTCGAGAGCCCGGTGGAGAATCATCTGCATCCTGCGGTCAAGAGCAACCCGACGCTGAAGTATCCGCGCGTGCCGTCGCATCAGCCGATCGGTACGGTCGACAAGTTCCCCTACGTGCTGATGACGTCGACGGTGGCCGAGCACTGGTGCGCGGGATCGACGACGCGGAACATCCCCTGGTTGAACGAGCTCGTCCCTGAACCGATGTTGGAGCTGCCGATCAGCCTTGCGGAGAAGCTCACGGTGCAGTCGGGGGACTGGGTCCGCGTCTCGTCGGCGCGCGGCGAACTCGAGGTGAAGGCCCTCGTCACTCCGCGCATGAAAGCGCTGAAGATCGGCGACCAGGAAGTGACGGTCGTCTGGATGCCGTACAACTGGGGCTTCCAGGGACTGTCGACCGGTCCGAGCGTCAATCACCTGACGATCGACGCCTCGGATCCCGGCGCCGGCACCCAGGAAACCAAGGCCTGCCTGGTCAACGTCGTCAAGGTGCGCGACCGGAAAGTGCGCAAGCCGCTGCCGGGAGGACGGACATGAGCACCGTGGTCAATGCGGGCGCCTCGCGCTCGACGCTCGTCGACATCACCAAGTGCATCGGCTGCCGGGCCTGCCAGGTGGCCTGCAAGCAGTGGAACGACAAGGACGGCGAGTCCACGTCGTTCGAGGAAGATCTCGGCTTCCAGAATCCGGCCGTCCTGAGCGCCAAGACGCTGACGCTCATTTCTTTTCACGAACTGGTCAACGACAAGGCACAAGGCGGGGTCGACTACGCGTTCGCGATGCGGCGGTGCCTGCACTGCCTCGAGCCGGCGTGCGCGTCGGCCTGCCCGACCACGGCGCTCTACCGCCAGGACGACGGACCGGTCACCTACAGCGCCGACAAGTGCATCGGCTGCCGCTACTGCATCTGGGCGTGCCCGTGGGGGGTGCCGACCGCGGAGTGGGATTCGCTGGCGCCGAAGATCCAGAAATGCACGCACTGCGCCGACCGCTGCGATCAGCCGCTGCCCGCCTCGCGCAATGGCGTGCCGCTCACCGCCGCCGAGCAGACCCGCGCTCACGAGACCATCCAGGTGCCGGCGTGCGTGAAGGCGTGCCCCGCCGACGCGCTTCGCTACGGCACGCGCGACGACATGCTGAAGGAAGCGAACCGCCGGATCGCGGCGCGTCCCGGCAAGTACATCGACCACATCTACGGCGAAAAAGAAGCGGGCGGCACCAGCGTGCTCTACCTGTCGTCGGTGCCGTTCGAGAAGCTGGGGTTTCCGACGCTGTCAGAGGAGCCCTATCCGGCCAAGTCGAAGGTCGCGCTCGGGGCGGTCCCGCCGGCGGTGATGCTGATCGGCGCGCTCCTCGGGACGACTTACTCGTTTTTCAAGCGCCGGACGGCCGCGGGCGCCGGCCATCACCATCCGACGTTCGAGACGCTGAATCGCGCGCTGATGACGCCGTTCAACTGGGCGATGCTCGCGCTGGTGGCGCTCGGCGGCCTGTCGATTCTCTCGCGCTTCGTCCGCGGGCTCGGCGGCAGCACCAACCTCTCGAACACGTTCCCCTGGGGCCTGTGGATCGTCTTCGATCTGATTTGGATCGCGCTCGCCGCGGGCGCGTTCGCGACAGCCGGGATCATCTACGTCTTGCAGCGGAAGGACCTCTACTCGCTCGGTCGATCCGCCGTCTTCATCGGGTTCCTGAGCTACTCGTTCGTCACCGTGACGCTCATCGCCGACCTCGGTCTGCCGTGGCACTTCTATCAGCTCGGACTGAACGCGCCGGAGCATTCGGCGATGTTCGAGGTGTCGTGGTGCGTCGGTCTCTACGTCTCCGTGCTGCTGCTGGAGTTCCTGCCGGTGCCGCTCGAGCGCTACGGCTACACCGGCGCGCTGGCACTGTGGAAACGGTGGCAGGGAGCCTACGTCGCCTTCGCGGTCACGCTCTTCGTGTTCATGCTCTCGCGCAACGTGCTCTACACGGCCGGTACGGCGATCGTCTTCGCGACGCTGGCCTGGCTGTTCCGGACGCGCGATGGGGCCGCAGGGATCAACGACAAGCCCGAGCCGATCCTGCTCGCGATCGCGGCCGTCACGCTGTCGTCGATGCACCAGAGCTCGCTCGGTTCGCTCTTCCTGCTCATGCCCGAGAAGGTCGGCCCGCAGTGGTGGTCGCCGGTAATGCCGGTATCCTTCTTCCTGTCGTCGATCGCGGCCGGCACGGCCGTCGTGATCCTCGTGGAGATGTGGATCGCCAAGGGCTGGAAGCGGCCGCTGCGGATGACGCAGCTCGCCTCGCTCGCCCAGTTCACGGGCTGGTCACTGTTCGTCTATCTCGCGTTCCGCCTCGGCGACATGGCGCTGCGCGGACAGTTGGCCGGCGCCTTCAGCGGTCGCCTCGGGCTGCTGTTCCTGTCGGAGATCGGGCTCGGCGGCGTCGTGCCGCTCGTGCTGCTCGCGCGGCGCGACTGGCGGCTCAACCCGGCGCTGCTGCTGACGGCGACCGCGCTGACCGCCGCGGGCGTCACCTTCAACCGTATCAACGTCGTCCTGCTCGCGATGACGCTGCGCGGAGCGATGCCGCAGATCAGGCCCGAACTCTACACGCCGTCGCTCGTCGAGTGGGGGATCTCGATCGGCCTGATCGCCGCGACGATCTTCCTGTTCGGGCTTGCCGCGCGGCTGGTGCCGCTGCTGCCGGCCGACGACCCGCGACAGGTTGCGCACGGATGACCCTCGACGTCTGGGTCGGTTCGCACGCGTTCCTGCGGCCGCTCGCGAATCTGCACGCTCAACTCGAGGCCGCCGTCGCGGCGGCGGCGCCGCCGGAGCCGGCGCTGCCCGAATGGCGTACCTACGAATCCGAATTTGACGGCGGCGTTCCGCTGCTGGCGAGCACCGGCGCCGCCATCGACCTGGGCGCGATCGATGCCGCCGGCGACCGCGCCATCGAAGCGCTCAACGGCCACGCGCCGGACGATCCCGGGCTGCGCGAATGCGTCGCCTGGATGGCCCGGTCGGCGGCGTTGCGCCCCGTCGTTGACGCGTTCGCTGCCTGGCGCGACGACACACGCTGGATGCGGCCGTATTGTCCACTGTGCGGATCGGCACCCGCCATGGCGCAGCTGACCGGGATCGAGCCGGGCCGCCTGCGGCACCTGGTGTGCGGCCACTGCGCGACGCGCTGGCGGTACGGACGGACGACCTGCCCGTTCTGCGAAACCGAGTCGTCTCGGCTCTCGAGCCTCGCCGCCGAGGGCGAGTGTGGGCTTCGCATCGACTACTGCGAGACCTGCCGGGCCTATCTCAAGACCTACAACGGTCAGGGGCACGAAGCCGTACTTCTCGCCGACTGGACGTCACTGCACCTGGACCTCGCGGCGTGCGAGCGGGGCTGGCGGCGCGCGGCGGGCTCCCTTTACAGCTTCGACACGAACGATCCAGCGGCGCCTCCGGCATACCGGAGCGACTCCGACGATTCGGGGCTACCGGCAACGGCCGGCGGCTTAACCCGTGAATTGCTTAGGGATTAGCGCAATCTAATACTTGCGCCGTAGTGGTACGGTCCGTGCTCAGCAGCCGTCGCCGGGGAGGTCTCTTGCCGCAACGCTTCTTGTTCATGGCCGCGAGCGTTTTCGCTTGTGCAGTTCTGGTCCGGATGGCGGGAGGCGGCATACCTGACGCCGTTGTCTCGGCGGCCGCTCTGCAACAGGCCCCCGTCACGTTCTCGCAGGGTGCCGCGACGTCCGCACAGGCCAAGCCCGCCCCGCCCGCGCCCGCCGCGCTCCAGCCTGGCTACGTCGGCTCCGACACCTGCATCACGTGCCACGACAGCGAGGAAAAGTCGATCCTCGCGTCGAAGCACGGCGAAGCGAAGAACCCGCGCACGCCAGCGGCGACGCAGGGCTGCGAGAGCTGCCACGGCCCCGGCCAGGCGCATGTCGACGACGACGCCAAGGGACACATCAAGAAGTTCAAGGCGATGACGTCGGCCGAGACCAACCAGACGTGCCTGACGTGTCACAACCGCGGTACGCACGCCGGGTGGGAAGGCAGCGCACACGAGCGCCGCGACCTCTCCTGCACGACCTGCCACAGCGTGCACCACCCGGAATCGGCGGAAATGCAGCTAGTCAAGCCGACCGAGACCCAGGTGTGCGTGACGTGCCACCGCGCGCAGGTGGCCAAGACCGAACGCGCGGTCGCGCACATGCCGGTGCGCGAAGGGAAGATGTCGTGCAGTTCGTGCCACAACCCGCACGGATCGGTCAGCAACGTCAAGAACCTGAAGAGCGGCAGTTCGGTCAACGAACTCTGCACCACCTGCCACACCGAGATGCGCGGGCCGATGCTTTTCGAGCACGAGCCGGTGCGCGAGAACTGCACGACCTGCCATGATCCGCACGGCTCGTCCAACGATCGCATGCTCGTGGTGCGCATGCCGATGCTCTGCCAGCGCTGCCACATCGCCAGCAAGCACCCGGCGACGCTCTACGACACGGACCAGATCACGACGAATAAGAGCAATCGCATGTTCGGCCGGTCCTGCGTGAACTGCCATTCGAACATCCACGGTTCGAACCACCCGTCGGGACAGTTCTTCATGCGCTAGCGATGGAGCCGATCATGCGACGACTGCTGACGACCGTTTTCATCGCCTTACTGCCTACGATCGCACTGGCGCAGGCGCAGCCGCCCGCGGCGCCGGCGGCCGCCTCCCCGAGCGAGGAGCCACGCAGCCTCTTCGACGACAGCTGGAGACAGCTCTTCATCGGCGGACGCGGCACCAGCATCGACGGCGATCCCGCCCGCTTCCAGCGCTACCAGGACGAGCGCAACGGCGTGCTCCTCTCCGGGTTCCGCTACGCGGCCGTCCAGCCCGGCGGCGACTGGGCCTTCCACGCCAAGGCCGACAACGTCGGCTACTACGACCAGGAATACCACGCGAACTACGAGCGCACCGGCCGCTTCGCCCTGAGCGGTTCGTTCCAGGGCATCCCGCAGTTCTACAGCGTCGACACCAAGACGCCGTATACCGGCGTCGGCGGCGGCACGCTGGTCCTCGACGATGCCACGCAGCAGGCCATCCAGAACGGCGACCCGGCCAAACTCAACCTCTACGTGCCGATCGCGAACCAGTTCGACCTGCGGGAGCGGCGCGACATCGGCCACGTCGACTTCTCCGCAACACCAACCGCGCACGTCGACGTCCACGCGACTTTCACGACGCAGAAACACAGCGGCGAGCTGCCCTGGGGCGCGAGCTTCGGGTTCAGCAACGACGTCGAGGTGCCGCTGCCCTACGACTCGCGCACCAACGATTTCGCGATCGATACGGAGTGGACGAATTCGCAGAACATGCTGCGGGTGGGTTACAGCGGCTCGTGGTTCAACAATCTCCAGCCGACGCTGGTGTGGGACAGCCCGCTGCAGCTCACCGACACCTCCTCGGCGCCTGGACGTGGTCAGATGGCTCTCTGGCCGACCAACTCGGCGCAGACGATCAGCTTCGGCGGCTATCACAAGATGGCGCACCACACGCAGGTGACCGGCTTCTTCTCCTACGGCGACTGGAGCAACGACTCGCCGCTGCTGCCCTTCACCATCAACAGCGCCCTGCCGCAAATCGCGCTGCCGCGCGCGAGCACCGAGGGGGACGCGCACGTTTTCTCGACGAATCTCGGCCTCGTCTCTCACCCGTCCAAGGACTGGCGGTTCAGCGCGAAGTTCCGCAACTACACCTACGACAATGAGATGCCGGCCACCTCGATCACGCAGTACGTGGCCTACGACTCGAGCGTGTCGACGACGCCGACCGGCGGTCCCGATCTCTTCGCCCACAGCCGCACCAACTTCGACGCCGACGCCACCTGGAGTCACATCAAGTCTGTGGCCCTCACGGCTGGCTATACCCGGAACGACTACGGCTGGGACTTCCGCACCTTCCAGAGCTCGGGTGAGAACGTGCTGCGGCTGTCGGCCGACGCGGTCGGCACGACGTGGGCCACGTTCCGCGTCCAGTACGAGGCCAGCAGCCGCACCGGCTCAGGCCTCGACGAGACGCAGCTCACGGCGATCGGCGAACAGCCGTTGATGCGCAACTTCGATCTCGCGGATCGTATGCGCAACCGTTTCAGCGGCCAGGTCGACATCGTCCCGGCCGACGCCTGGACGATCAGTCTGTCGACCGGCGTCCTCAACGACGACTACAAGAACACGTTCTACGGGCTTCTCAGCTCCAAGGGCTACAACACGTCGGTTGCGGCCGACTACCACGTCGCGAACGGCCTCGGCGCGGGCGTCACCTACAACTATGAGAATTACGAAGGGCTGCAGCGCTCGCATGAAGGAGACTCGTCCGACGCGCAATTCAACGATCCCCTGCGCGACTGGACGGCCGACTCGACCGAGCGGGTCCACTACTTCTCGATCTATGCGACGCCGCCGCGCCTTGGACCGAAAACCGAGATCCGCTTCTCGTACGACTTCAGCCACGCGGAAGGCAATTATCTCTACGCGATTCCCACCGGCAGCCCGATCGCCACGCCCAATCAGCTGCCCAACGTGTTCAACAAGCTGCAGCAGCTGCACATCGACGCGCGGCACCGGCTGTCCGAGAAAATTGCGGCGACCTTCTCGTATCTCTACGAGCCGTTCAGCGTCTATGACTTCGCGTTCGATCCCAGCGTCGTCAATGGAATCGCGCAGCCCAGCTCGCTGGTGATGGGCTACGTGTACCGGCCGTATACGGCCAACTCCTTCGTTGTCGGCCTGCGGGTCAACTGGTGAGCCGCCCCGCGCCGCAGCTCCGCCATCCGCTGGCCATCGCCGGCGTCCTGATCACGACGGTCTCCGCCGCCGCGTTCATTGCCCTCCTCGCCGCCGAGCTTCTCGGCCTGTTCGAGAATCCATACGCCGGGCTGGTTGTCTTCGTGGCGGTGCCCGCCCTGTTCGTCGCAGGGCTGCTGCTGATTCCGGTCGGCATGTGGCTGCAGCGGCGCAGGATGGCCCGCAGCCCTGACGCGGTTCAGGAGTGGCCGGTCCTCGATTTCCGTCTCCCGCGCGTGCGCCGTTTCGCGCTCGTAGTCGCCGCCCTCACGACGGTGAATCTGGCCATCGTCCTGCTGGCCGGATATGGCAGCCTGCATTACATGGAGTCGCCGGTCTTCTGTGGCCAGGCGTGCCATACGCCGATGCAGCCGCAGTTCGTCGCCTGGCAGGCGGGGCCCCACGCGCGCATCGCCTGCGTTGGCTGCCACGTCGGGGAAGGGGCCCGCGGTTTCGCCGACGCCAAGATGGGAGGTACGCGCCAGCTCTGGCACGTGGTCACCGGCGCGGTACCGCGTCCCGTCCCACCGGGCGCGCATGATTTTGTCGGCGGTTTCAGCGTCACCTGCGCGCGCTGCCACCAGGCCACCAAAATCCCCGGAGACGTGATCCGCGTCAAGCGCGAGTATGCCGACGACGACAAGAACACCGCGACGATGACGGTGCTGCTGATGCATGTCGGCAGGGCCAACTCGAGCGGCCGCGCCATTCACTGGCACGCCGATCCCGCGACCCGCGTCGAGTTCCTGCCCGACGACGCGGCCCGCCAGACGATCAGTTACGTCAAGGTGACGTCGGCCGACGGCAACGTGAAGGAGTACTTCGCCGACGGCGCAGCCGGCAAGCAGGTCGACGCCTCGGTGCTGCGCCGGATGACCTGCGTCGACTGCCACAACATGGTCGGCCATCGCATCGCGACGGCGCCCGAGCAGGCGGTCGACAGGGCGATCGCCGACGGTACGGTGAGCCCGGCGCTGCCCTTCGCGCGGCGCGAAGGCGTGCGCCTGTTGAAAGCGTCGTACACGACGAGCGACGAGGCGTCTCGCAAGATCGACGAAGAACTGCGCCACTTCTACTCCGCGCAGACCGGCACCATCGACTCGCAGGCGCTCGGCCGCGCGGTCAGCGCGCTCCAGGACGCCTACGCACAGAACAACTTCCCGGCGATGAAGGTGACTTGGGGCACGTATCCCGACAATTCGGGGCACACCGCCTCGCTGGGATGCTTCCGCTGCCACGACGGCTCGCATACAGCGAAGGATGGATCGACCATCAACAGCGACTGTGAGTACTGCCACCGGCAGATCGACGCGCCCGCCAAGGCGAATCCCTGATCGAGACTCGCCGCTCCCGGGTCAGGGCTCTAGGAGCCGCCCCGGCTGTCGCCCCGATAAGGCACGACTGCCCCACGCCGCGACTCGCCATTCCTGCTCGACGCCAACGTTGAGGCCGATTCGCCGGCTCCAGGCGACCCTTCGCGCCGGCAGACCTCGATCTTCGATTCGGAGCGCGCCGCCGGTCAGGTCGGCGCAGTTCTGCGTCAGCGAAATGCCCAGCGCTTTCGTCAGGTTGCCTGGGCCGCGGCACAAGTCGTCGACAGCCGCATCGGCGCCCTTGCCTCGCCGCCGGCGCATCACGGCGATGCCTTCGAGCGGCTCGAGCGCGCGGATCAGCACGGCCGCCGGCCACCCTTCCGCCTCCGTCACGGCGTTGACGAGGTAGTGGATGCCGTAATTGAGATAAACGTAGGCGATGCCGGGCGGACCGTAAAGCGGTGCGTTGCGCCGGGTCGGACCCGGGGCCGCGTGGCAGGCGGGGTCGTTCTCGCCGATGTACGCTTCGGCTTCCACGATGACGCCGGAGACGGCGCCCGTGCGTGTCTCGTGAACGAGGACCTTGCCGATCAGGTCGCGCGCGACGTCGAGAGTCGGGCGGTTGTAAAAGCGGCGCGGCAGAACGCGAACCCGGGCGCGGCCGGCGCGGGCAGCGGTCAACGCGACTTGATGCGAGCGATAGCCCGGCTGGCCGCGGTGGCGACGGCCGGATCGGTGTCCTTAGCCACCGCTTCGAGCGCTGGCAGCGTCGACACGTCGCCAATCGCGCCCAGCACGTCGGCGACGGCGGCGCGAACGGCCGCGCCCGGCTCCTGCAGACGAGGAACCAGCGGGCCCGCCATGGGCGGCCCCAGTTCGACCAGATACTCCTGCGCGGACGGGATCGCCTTGGTGTCGTTCATCAGGTCGACCAGCCGTGCGGAGTAGTTGCGTCCGAGCTTCTGCAGCGCGAAGGCGCACGCCGCCCGGACCATCACGCTTTCGTCGGTCGTCACCATCCGTTCCAGCGACTCGATCGACGCGGCGTCGCCGGTCCGGCCAAGCCCCTCGGCAGCGGACCGGCGCATGTAGGGATCCTTGTCCTGCAGCCGCTCGGTGAACACCGGCACGCTGCTCCCCGCGCCGATCAGGGCGAGGCCGTGCAGGGCCGACCAGGCGCCCTCGCCCTTCTTGTAGAACGCCAGCTGCTCGGTCAGCGCCGGAATGGCGCGTGCTTCGTGGACGGCGCCGAGCGCGCGCATCGCGGCGAAGCGCACCTCCGGCTGCGAGTCATTGACCGCCTTGATCAGCGCATCGCCCATGCCTGGAAATTTCTGCCGTTCGATCACCCTGGCGACGCCGCTTCGGATTGCCGGGTCGTAGTGATCGAGGCCGCGGATCAACTTCGCCTGCTGGTCGGTCGAGATTGGCGGCCTGGCGACGATCCCGAACGCATAGATCGCTTCGAGCCGGACCTTCGAGTCGTGGTCGTCGATCGCCGTGAGGAGCGCGTCGAGCAGTTCCGGCGGCGCCGGTCGCGGCCAGACCGCGAGCGGCCCGAGGTCGAACGCCTGGAGCGCCACCCCGGAACTGCGCTTCTCGATCACGTAGCCGACCATCTTCTTGGTGCGGACGTCCTGATCGGGAAGGAAGAAGCTCAGCTCGGCGGAGATCGCCTCGAGCTGCACGTCATCGAACTGATCGACGACCAGGGGCGCCATCGGCGCGACGGCCTCCGGGTACTTCGCCTCGCGCAGAAGCCGGATCGCGGCGAGGCGCGCCTTCGGGTCCGGATTGCGCAGGTTGCGGACGACGTCTTCGAACGTCATCTGCTGCGCGGCAACAGTTGTGCTCGCAGCCAGCAGGAATGCCAGTGTCTTTGTAGCGGTCATCGGTCAGGCCCGAAGGAGTTCCGCAATTCTACACCGTGCCGACGCGCGCGTGAGGCGAGGCAACCGCCGTGGCGCGGACGTCAGTTCGCGTAGGCGTTGGCACGGCCGGTCGCGAGCACGTCGCGCAGGTAGCGGCCGGTGTGGGAGGCGACGATCTGCACCAGCTGCTCGGGGGTACCGATGGCGACGACTTGGCCGCCTTCCTCGCCGCCTTCGGGGCCGAGATCGACGATCCAGTCGGCGGTCTTGATCACGTCGAGGTTGTGTTCGATGACCAGGAGGCTGTGGCCGGCCTGCAGCAGCTTCTTGAAGGCGGCGAGCAGCTTCGCGATGTCGTCGAAATGCAGTCCGGTGGTGGGTTCGTCGAGGATGTAGAGGACGCGATCGCCGGTCTGCGTCGACAGGTGCGCCGCGATCTTGATCCGCTGTGCCTCGCCGCCCGACAGCGTCGTCGCGGGCTGTCCGAGCCGGAGGTAGCCGAGCCCGATCTCGTCGAGGACCTGCAGCCGCCGCAGCACTTTCGGCGACGTGCTGAAGAACGTCAGGGCCTCGCGCACCGTCATGTCGAGCACCTGATCGACGCCGCGGCCGCGGTACTTCACCTCGAGCACCTGCGCCTTGAACCGCTTGCCCTCGCACACGTCGCAGGGCACGAAAACGTCGGCGAGGAACTGCATCTCGACCTTGACCTCGCCTTCCCCTTCGCAGGCCTCGCAGCGGCCGCCGGGCACGTTGAACGAGAAGTGGCTGGCGGTCAGGCCGCGGGTGCGGGCGTCCTTGGTCGCGGCGAACAGCTCGCGGATGGGATCGAACGCCTTGAGATAGGTGACCGGGTTCGATCGCGGCGTCCGCCCGATCGGCGCCTGGTCGACGAGCACGACGTCGGTGACGAATTCGGCCCCTTCCAGCTTGCGGTGCGTGCCGACGCGGCGATCCCAGTCCCCCTTGG
The DNA here is from genome assembly GCA_036496585.1 of Vicinamibacterales bacterium. Classification (NCBI taxonomy): domain Bacteria; kingdom Pseudomonadati; phylum Acidobacteriota; class Vicinamibacteria; order Vicinamibacterales; species Vicinamibacterales bacterium. Next base: position 28,898 of record DASXLB010000001.1, on the reverse strand, counting down.
CGCGCTTGAGGGCGGCGTAGAGCACGTCGTGGACGAACGTGCTCTTGCCCGAGCCGCTGACCCCGGTGACGCAGGTCAGCATCCCGAGCGGGATCTCGACGTCGACGCCCTTGAGATTGTGCTCGGAGGCGCCGAACACCTTGATGCGCTGATTGCTCGGGCGGCGGCGAGTCGCCGGAACCGGGATGGCCAGCTCGTCGCGCAGGTACTTGGCGGTCAGGGACCGCGGCTCCTGCAGGAGCTTGTCGAGCGGTCCGCTGAAGATCACGCGGCCGCCCTGCTCGCCGGCGCCGAGCCCCATGTCGACGACGGTGTCGGCGACCCTGATCATGTCGGCGTCGTGCTCGACCACCAGCACGGTGTTCCCCTGATCACGGAGCTGCCGCAGGATCGCGATCAGGCGCTCGTTGTCGCGGGAATGCAGGCCGATCGACGGCTCGTCGAGGACGTAGAGGGTGTCGACGAGTGCAGAGCCGAGCGAGGTGGCGAGATTGATCCGCTGCGACTCGCCGCCCGACAGTGTCGAGGAGAGACGGTCGAGCGTGAGGTAGTCGAGGCCGACGTCGCGGAGGAAGCCGAGGCGGCGCAGGATCTCGCCCAGCACCTTCTCGGCGACGGCGGCGTCCTTCGGCGAGAGCTCGAGCTGCCCGAAAAAGACGGCCGCGTCGCGGACGGTGAGGCCGCAGACCGCGTCGATCGTGCGGCCGCCGACCTGGACGTCGCGCGCCTCGCGGCGCAGCCGCGCGCCGCCGCACTCCGGACAGGTGAGGTAGCCGCGATAACGGCTCAGGAACACCCGGACGTGCACCTTGTACTTCTTGCGCTCGAGCCAGCGGAAGAACCCCTTCACGCCTTCCCACGCCGCGCCGTCGCCCTCGATCACGAACCGCTTCTCGTCGTCGCTCAAGGCCGACCACGGGACGTCGAGCCGGACGCGCTTGCGGCCGACGCGCTTCAGCTCGGCGAGTTGCGCGCGGTAGTGCGGCTTGCTCCACGGCTCGATGGCGTTCTGCTGGATCGACTTCGACGCGTCGGGGATCACCAGAGCCATGTCGAGCTCGATGATGTTGCCGAAACCGTGGCACAGCGGACAGGCCCCGAACGGATTGTTGAACGAGAACAGGCGCGGCTGCGGCACCTCGTATGGGATGTTGCACTCGCGGCACTCGAAGCGCTCGGAGAAACGATGGAGCGTGCCCGAGTCGGCTTCGATGGCGAAGGCGGCACCGCCGCCCTCCCGGTACGCGGTCTCGATCGAATCGGTCAGCCGCGCCCGCACCTCGGCGTCGACCTTCACGCGATCGACGATCACCTGGAGCGTCGGGCGGTCCTTGAGCGCCGCCGTGTCGGCGTCCTCGAGCGTCAGCGTATTCCCGTCGACGTAGAGGCGTCCGAAGCCCTTGCGCCGCAGCGCGGCGATCGTCTCGGCGACCGGATCGATCAGGTCCGGCAGCTCCGGCTGCGGCGGGCCGGCGTCCTCGCCGCCGTCGGCGGGATCCTCCTCGTCCTGTTCTCGATCGGCCGACCCGGCGATCGGCGCCGCGGCCACGACCGGCATGTCGAAACCGATGAGCAGGCGCGTCCCCGCCGGCAGCGCGCCGAGCCGGGTCGCCACGACTTCCGCCGTCTCGCGGATCACCTCGCGGCCGCAGCCGCGGCAGAACGTACGACCGACGCGGGCGTAGAGCAGCCGCAGGTAGTCGTGCATTTCCGTGGTGGTGCCGACCGTCGAACGAGGATTGCGGATGCTGTTCTTCTGGCGGATCGCGATCGCCGGACAGATGCCTTCGATGCTGTCGACGTCAGGCTTCTCCATCCGCTCGAGGAACTGCCGGGCGTAGGCCGAGAGCGACTCGACGTAGCGCCGCTGCCCTTCGGCGTAGATCGTGTCGAAGGCCAGCGACGACTTGCCCGAACCGCTGACGCCGGTCATCACGATCAGCGAGCGCGTCGGCAACGTCAGGTCGACGTTCTTCAGGTTGTGGGTGCGGGCGCCGCGAACGGCGATCTGTCCCCGGGTCTCGCTGATAGCCATCTCCTGTGGGGAATTCCGGCGGATCTTGAACACTCCATGTTAGCGCGGCGAGCCGTGCCGTTCAACCTCGTCGGGCAAACCGTGTTATTTTGATTAGGTCCTATATGTCAGTCCGTCTGTTCATCGGCAATCTGCCGTATACCGCGACCGAGGCAGAGTTGCGGGAGCATCTCTCACGAGTCGGCGAACCCACGTCGGTCGTGCTTCCGATCGATCGGGAGACCGGCCGTCCGCGCGGCTTTGCGTTCGTCGACTATGCCGATCGCGCGGTCGCCGAAGAAGCGATCCGCAAGTTCGATCAGCAGTTGTTCAAGGGCCGCGGCCTTGCGGTGAGCGAGGCGCGTCCGCGCGAAGAGCGCGGCCCGGGCGGCCCCCGGCCAGGTGGCTTCAGCAGTCCACGTCCGGGCGGCTTCAGCCCCGGCGGCCCGCGTCCGCCGGCTCCCGGCGGCTTCAGCGGACCACGCCCAGGCGGCTTCAGCGGCCCGCGTCCGGCTGGCGCCGCCGGCACGACGGATCCGGCGCTGCGCAGCCGCAACTTCGGCCCCGATGCTCCCCCCAAGCACAAGCGCAAACCGCCGAAGGAGCGCGACAAGCCGCGCGGCCCGATCAAGCAGCGCCCGATCTCGAGCCTCTACGACGCCGACGAGGATTGGCGCTCGCTGAACGAGGACAAGGACGAGGACCTCGGCATCGACAACATCGCGACCCACCAGGATCCCGATGAGAAGCCAGACGATGCTGCAGCCGCGGCCGAGACCACTGCGGCCCGCCAGGAGAGCGACGAGAAGGAAGAGGAGTAAGACCTCCTCGTCACTGCGAGCCGCGCGGAAGCGCGGCGAGCAGCACTTCCACCGCCTTATCCAGTTGTGAATCCTTCGGCCCGTAGGACTCGCCTATCGGCCTCTTCACTTCCACGTCGACCGGCCGCGGGTGCATTTCCATGGGCTGGCCATCGCGGTCGGTGATGCGTGAGCGCGGCAGCCGCAGGATGGTGCCGTCGAGCAGGCGCGTGTTCCACGTGTAGATAATCCATCCGGCGGTTGGCTCGCCGACGACCTTGCCCAGCTTCAGGGCGCGGTAGCCTTCCGTGAAGTCCTCGGCGTCCGAGAGCGAGTGCTGATTGGTGACGAGCACGCTCGGTTTCTCGAGCGAGCGCTGGCCGAGCGACGAGCGGGCAGGCGCCGTCGGCATGCCGCGCTGTGTCATGTTCAGGTAGTGCTGCCGCGAGAACACGTCGAGGGCGTAGGCGTTGACGAATCCGCCGTTGTTGTTGCGCACGTCGATGACCACGCCGTCGTGGGCGATGTTGTCGGCGTCGAGGTCGACGTAGAGCTGCGACAGCGAGGCCGCCGACATGTCCGGCATGTGCACGTAGCCGAGGCGGCCGCCGCTGACGCGGGCGACGTAGGCGCGCTTCTCTTCGACCCACTCGCGATACCGCAGGCCGCGCTCGGTTGCCGCGCTGATCGGCCGCACCGCGACGTCGCGTGACGGCGATCCGTCGAGCCGCAGCACGGTCCGACGATTGACCTTGTTGTCGAGCAGCGCATCGAGGTTCGTGCGCGCCGCGATCGCGTCGCCGTCGACGGCGGCGATCACCGCACCGGGCTTCAGCCCGGCCAGCGCGGCCGGGCCGAGCGGCACGACGTGGGCGATCTGGAGCCGGCCCGACTGCTCGTATTGCGCACGATCGAAGTCGAGGCCGAGATGGCCGACCCCGCCAGCCGCGCCCCCGGGGGGCGCGCTGATCCCCATGTGCGACGCGTTCAGCTCGCCGATCATCAGCGACGCGATCCGCCGCATCTCGTCGGGGGTCTTCGCGCCGGCGATATACGGCTCGACCCGCGCCCGCGCCTCCTCCCAGTCGACGCCGTGGAAGGCGGGATCGAAGAACTGGTCGTGCAGGAGCCGCCACGCCTGGTCGAACACGATGAACTTGTCGTTGGCAAAATCGACGTCGAGCTCGGCCGTCACGCCGACCGTGCGCGTCTCCCGCTTCTCGAGCGTCACCGCCTCGACCCGGCCGTCATCGAGGTAGTACGCCTCCTTGCCGTCGGGCGTGAACGAGACGTCGGACTTGGCGCCGGCCGTCGAGGTCAGCTGGCGCGCGACCGGGCGTTCGCGCCCGGTGTCGTCGAGGGGCCACGCATAGAGATTCTGCTGACCGGCAGCGCCGGCGATCAGCACCACGGTCTTGCCGTCAGGGCTGATGAACGCTTCGCGGACGTCGAGCCCCACCGGCAGCAGCGACAGCCGCTCGCGCAGATCGTCGAACACGATGGCGGTGTCGATCTTCCTGGGGTCCGCCTTCGCCGGCGACGCCGTGTCGGCGGCGGCCGGCTTTCCGCCGGCGTCGACCGGATCCGGCTTCGGCGCCATGTCGGGCGACGGCGATGGGCGGCGCGGCGACTCTTCGTTGAAGAGATCCCTGAATTGATCCTCGCGGAACTTCGGCGTCCGGAGGATCAGGTCGACGCGCGCGAGCTGCGAGACCTCGGTCCGCTGGTTCGTATCGAACAGCAGGAAGGTCCCGTCCGGCGACCAGCAGACGGCGTTGGCGTTGCCGTTGGCGAGAAAGCTCACCGGCCGCGCCGCGCCGCCGGCGCTCGGCACGACCGAGACGTTGGTGAACCCGCGGGCGCCGGTATTGAAGAACGCCACCCATTTGCCGTCGGGCGACCACGCGATCGGCCGGCCCACTCCCACCGGATCGGCGATGATGCCTTTCGCCAGCGACCGCTCCTGCTTCGAGGCCAGATCGAGAACCCGCAACTCGGTGCCGCCGCGCACGAACGCGATCGCCGTGCCGTCGGGTGAGAAGCGAGGACCGTAGTCGCCGGCGCCAGCCGCCGTGAGCGGCGTCTCCTTCTGCGCCGTGAAATCGTAGAGCACCAGGCGCGCCGCGCCGCTGCCCGCCGTCGGGTTCGACGGATCGCGCTCGGACGAGTAGACGAGCTTGCGGCTGTCGGGCGACCACGCGGGCGCCTGTTCGGGCGCCGGCGTCATCGTGATCCGCGCCGCGTCTCCACCGTCCTTCGCCGAGGCCGCGAACACGTCCCCACGCGCCGTGAACGCGATCTTCCTGCCGTCGGGTGACAGCGCCAGATCCTGAAACTGGCTGGTCAGGCGCAAGTGCTCCGGCGCCGGCCCCGCGGGGGCGCCGACTCGGGTGATCGGCACGGGCGCCGCCGCGCCAGTCGCGACGTCCAGCTTCCAGATCGCGAAATCGCGCTCGAAGACGATCGCGTCGCCGCTGGCGGTGATGGACGGCCACAGCAGCCGGCCGTCGGTGAACGAAGTGATTTGTTTCAGTTCCGCATCTGGCGATCCGAGACCCGCGCCCCCGGCGCCGCGACCCGCGATCCGCCAGATGTTCTCGGCGCCGCTCCGATCCGACATGAAGAAGAGCGCGCCGCCTCCCCCCCACATCGGCCAGAGGTCCTTCGCGCCGCCGTTGGTGACCGGCCGCCACGCCGACGGCGTGTCGGCCGCCGTCAAATCGCGCAGCCAGATCTCGGCCTCGTCGAGGTGGCTGTGCCCATGGCGCCACCACTGGCTCGAGGCGGTGCCGCGCGCCGACATCGCGAGCAGCCTGCCGTCCGGCGAGGGCGCCGAGAAGAACTCGTTGGCGTAGCGATCGCCACTGACCGGCATGGGTGTGCCGCCCGCCGACGCCACTCGGTACACGTCGTTCATGCCACCCGAGAGCTCGTGCGCGTTGGAGAAGAAGTAGAGATACCGCCCGTCGCGCGACCACCCGTCCAGCTGATCCGCTCCATCGTCGTAGGTGACGCGACGGACGTCGCCGGTGGCGAACGTCAGGACGTAAATGTCGCCGCCGCCAGTGCGCGTCGAAACGAACGCGAGCTGGGTCTTGTCGGGCGAATACACCGGATGGGTGTCGTTGGCGGCATTCGAGATCAGCAGCCGGGCTTCGCCGCCCCTGGCCGGGACCGTCCAGATGTCGCCGCCCGAGACGAACGCGATTTCGCTGCCGTCGGGCGCGATCGACGGCTCGGCGAAGGCAGCGCGCGCCGCCGGCTGCGGGCGTGTCTGCACGACGACGGCGGCCGCCAGCATCGAGATCACGAAAATGCGCTGCATGAGTGCCGACTCTACCCTAGAACATATGGCGGCGTCGGTCTTGCACGGCGCGCGTATCGATGGGCTCGCACACGGCGACCGGCGAGTGGAAGAGCTTTGAAGGGCGGATGCGCCAGCGCCGAGCACAGCGACTGCTGCTGCTCGCCGACGTCGCCGCCGAAGCCGGCTGTCCCGAGGACGCGCGCGCTTACCTCGCGGAAGCGCGGCGGCTGGCGCCGGACCTTGGCGGTCTTGCTGCGGTCGAAACAAAACTCCCGGCCAGAACCGCGACACCCCTGCGCCCGGCACGCCTGAGGCGCCTCTCGGTGGCCGCAGCGGTGGTGGCGGCGGCGATGGCCTTCGGGATCGCGATCTGGCCGGGTCCGCAGCGGATCGCGCCCACCGGCGACTTTCGGACCTTGTCGCTGGAGGTGCCGTCGGCGAGTGGTCGCAGCACCGTGGCGGTGCGCGTTCCATCACTCCCCCCACCGCGCACGGCCTCGAAGATCGAGCGGGCGCTGACTGATCCGGCCGAGCGCGAAGAGCGCACCGTGCCCACGCCGCGACTGATGCTCCAGCCTGTCGGGCCGTCGCCGCGGCCGTTCCTCCAGCCCGTCGGTCCGATTCCGGTCGGCGATGACGTGGCGGCGGTAGCAGCGGCGATCGAGAGCCTGCCGCCCGCGAGGCCGCTGACCACGAGCCCATCCGTCGCCGATGTGCCGCCGCCGACTCAGACGGTCGTGCGCCGCGTACTGGATCGGTACGCCGCTGCCTACAGCAGCCTCGACGCCGAGGCCGCCGCGCGCGTCTGGCCGCGCGTCGATCGCGCCGCGCTGGCCTCGGCGTTCGACGCGCTGGAATCGCAGCAGATCACACTCGGAGACTGCCGTGTGGACGTGAGCGGCGAGCTCGCCCGCGCCACCTGCGCCGGTTCCGCGTCGTGGGTCCCGAAGGTCGGCGGAGCCGATCCGCACACCGAGTCGCGCCGGTGGACGTTCGACCTGGCGCGCGCCGGCAGCGACTGGCAGATCGTGCGCGCCCAGACGCAGAACAGGTAGCCGGCTCCTCCAGAATGCGAATTCGGCTAGCGGCGCGCGCAGCGGCGGCTGCGGCGATAGCAGTCGTGGGCAGCGCGGTTCTCATCCATGCCGGCGCCGATACCACGTGTGCGGCGCGCGGCAGCGGCGTGCAGTGGATCCGGACGGCCGCATCGAACGAACAAGGGGCGATCGATCGCTGGTGCGCCGGCGTCGGGCCGCCGGCGCGGATCGAAACGGCGCGTCCTCCTCCGGCGGTCCTCTCAGGTTCGTTTGCCGTCGTGTCGTGGAACACCCACGTCGGCGGCGGCGATCTCGGACGTCTCGTATCGGACCTGCGTGAAGGACGCCTCACCGGTGCGCCGGTCGACCAGTTCGTGCTGCTGCTGCAGGAGGTCTATCGTGCCGGCCCGGAGGTGCCCGTCGGCGATCCCGATCGCATGAACTGGGCGGCGGCCGAGCGGATCGTGCCGCCGTCGGGCGCGCGTGAAGACATCGTCAGCCTGGCGCACCGGCTTGGTCTGGGCGGCATCTACGTGCCGTCGATGCGCAACGGCTCCCCTGGGCGCCTCGACGAGGACCGTGGCAACGCGATCCTCGCCTCGCTCGCGCTCAGCGAGCCGACGGCGATCGAGCTGCCGCTCGAGCGGCAGCGGCGCGTCGCGATCGAGGCCACGGCGCACACCGCTGCCGGCCTCGCCATCAGAATCGTCGACACGCATTTCACGAACATGGTGATGCACCACCTGTGGCTGTTCTCGGAGTCGGGGCGGCTGCGCCAGGCGCGCGCGCTGGCGGGCGTGCTCCCCAGCGACGGGGCGCTGATCGTCGGCGGAGACTTCAACGCCTGGTTCGGGTTCCACGACGCGGCGTATCGCGAGCTGGCAGTGCTCGGGCATGCGTCGCCCGACGAGGATCGGCGGCCGTCGTTCGGGCCGATGCGGCTCGATCACGTGCTGTTCCGGCTGCCCGAAACCTGGAAGACGCGGGTGCGGCGCGCCGATGATCGCTACGGGTCGGACCACTACCCGCTGGTGGCCAGCGTCGATCCCGGGTGACGCCGCCCGGCGGGCCGGCGCGATAAGATCGTCGGCCATGTTCCCTCTGCGGTGGACGTTTGCGGCCGTCGCGATCGTGCTGGTCGCCGCGCCGCTCCTCGCCCGTCCGCCGCTGTTCGATCCCGACGAAGGCCTGCACGCCGCCATCGCGCAGGAGATGAATCGTCGCGGCGATTACGTGACGCCCACCTTCCTTGGCGAGCCGTTCCTCGACAAGCCGATTCTCTTCTTCTGGGCCGAAGCGATCTCGCTGCGTGTGTTGGGCGACCGCGAAGACGCGGTGCGGCTGCCGCCGCTGTTGTTCGGGGTGCTCGCCATGCTCGGCGTGGCGGCGCTCGGCCGTGCCCTTCGCGACGAGGAGACCGGGCTGCTCGCCGGAATCGTCTACGGGACGATGCTGTTGCCGATGGGCGTGAGCGAGGTTGCCGTGCACGACGTCGCGGTAGTGCCGTTCATGTGCGCGGCCTGCGCGTGGCTGACCCGCGCTTCCGCGGGCCGGCATGTCGTCCGGCATGCCGTGCTCGCCGGCGCCGCGCTCGGCCTCTCGATCCTGACCAAGGGGCTGGTCGGCGTCGCCTTCGCGGTCTGGTTCGCGGTGGCGCTCGCGGCCGTCGAACGGGTCCGCATGCGGCGACTGGCCATCGCGCTCACGGCCGCCGGCGCCGTCGCGCTGCTGGTGGCCCTGCCCTGGTACGTGGCGATGGAACACGCGCATCCAGGCTACCTGCACTACTACTTCGTCGAGCGGCACCTCCAGGGCTATCTCACCGCGACGCAGCGTCACGCCGGACGCGGCTGGTGGTACTACGTGCCGATCGCCGTCGGGGGGGCGCTGCCGTGGGTCGGGTATCTGGCCGCCGCGGCCCGCCAGGTCCGCAACCATCCGACTCGCCTGGTCGCCTGGATCTGGTTCGCTCTCGGATTCGTGTTCCTGAGCGGCGGCGAATCGAAGCTCGTCACCTACGCGCTGCCGCTCTTTCCCGCGCTGGCGCTGCTCGTTGCCGACGCGTGCGTCGCCGGCCCTGGACTCCGCTACCGCCCCGGCTTCGTGGTGTGCGCGTCGACGCTCGCGGCGCTGCCGGTCCTGGGGCTGGGGCTGGTCGCCTGGCGGTTCGGCGGAATCGGCGCCACCCTCTGGCTGATGGTCGCGCTCGTCGCGGCGGTGATCGGCGGCGTGTCGGTCGCGATCGCGAACCGCCGCTCGGCGGGCCTCGCCGCCGACGCGGCGCTCATGATGCGGCTGCCGGTCGTGGCGCTCCTGGGACTGATGATCGTCGCGCCGCGCGCGGCGGAGTGGATGACCGGCCGGGATCTGGCCCAGGCGCTGAACGCCGCCGGCGCGATGCCGTCGCAGGTGTTCGTCGTCGGCGAGCGGATCGGATCGGTCGTCTTCTATCTGTCGCCGGCGCTCCGCGCCGAGGCCACCGCCGCGAACATCCGCGAAACGACCCTGGCAGAGGCCGTCGCCGGCGTGCGCGCCGCGCAACCCGATGCGGTCGTCGCGGTCCGCAACGATCAGATCGGACGATTCAACAGGCTGTTTGCGGCCCCTCCCCCACCCGACGTCCGCGCCGGCACGTTCAGCCTCTTCCGGGCCGGGTCGCTCCAGCAGGCCCTCTCCGCCCGCTGAGCTGCACCCCGACGCCTCGACAACTCGCGATGCGCCAGCAGCCGCCGAACGCGGTATCCTGAGCCTGCGTCATGCGGGTGCTCCTGCTCTCGATGCCCGACTCGTTCGAGCACACCCCTGCCCTGACGATGCGGATGCCGAACGGGGCGTTGGCGGCGCTGGCCGGCAACGTGGGCGACGGCCATACGGTCTCGATCGCCGACCTGATTCTCGTGCAGAACGCCGTCGCGCCGACGATCGCGCGGCTGATGCGCGACCGCGATCCGCAGGTCGTCGGCCTGTCGGTCATGACCTTCCAGAGGCGCACGGCGCTGCGGATCGTCAGGCTGATTCGATCGATCAATCCGCAGGTCTGCATCATCGCGGGCGGCTATGATCCGAGCCTCGCGCCCGAGGCGTACGCCGCGCCGGATTCGGGGATCGATTTTCTGGTGCGCGGCGAAGGTGAGTGCACGTTCCGCGAGCTGCTGGCTGCTCTCGAGCGCGGAGACAGTCCGGCCGGCATCCCGGGTCTGTCGTTCAGGGCCAATCCCGCTGTTGGCTTCACCCACACGCCGCCGCGTCCGGTGATGCGGCTGGAAGACGAACGGCTGCAACTTCCCAACCGCGCGGCCCGCGTCCTGACCGGCTATACCTTCCTCGGCCGCCCGATCGACGTCGTGGAGACGTCGCGCGGCTGCACCTACGACTGCAGCTTCTGCTCGATCATCGAGATGCGCGGGCGCAACTTCCACCTCTTCGACTTCACGCGGGTGCTCGCCGACATCGCCGACGCGCGGGCCCGCGGCGCGCGCGCGATCTTCCTGGTCGACGACAACATCACGCTGAATGTCGCGCGGTTCGAAGCACTCTGCCGAGGCATCATCGACGCCGGCCTGAATGACGTTCACTACATCGTCCAGGCGATGACGTCGTCGATTGCCGCGCACGGCAAGACGCTGGCGCCGCTCATGCGCAGGGCCGGGTTCCAGTATGTGTTCCTGGGGATCGAGAACGTGCTCGACGAAGATCTCGCCTTCCTGCGCGCCTCGGCGAAGAACGCGCAGCGCGAGAACGGCCGTCGCGTCGGCAACGCCACCCTGACGGCGATCGAGGCGCTGCATCGCGAAGGACTGGCGGTCGTCGGCGGCATCATCGTCGGCAATCCCGGCGACACGCCGGCGGCGATCGAAGCCAACCTCGCCTTCGCGCGCCGCTACGTCGACTGGCCCTACATCCAGCACCCGACGCCGTACCCGGGCACCCCCATGACGGCCGACTTCGTGCAGCGCAACCTGATCGTCAACGACCGCGTCGAGGAGTACGACGGCACGACCGCGGTCGTCCGGACCGAGCATCTCGGCGCCGAGGACGTCGAGTTCATGCGCTGGCGGGCCGAGCGCTGGATGAAGGTGCGACACCTGCCGCACGTGCTGCGGGCCTACCCGCGCTTCGTGCTGCGCCACGGGCCGGAGATGCTGGCGCACACGTTTCGAGGGTCGTCGTGGAAGTCCATCCTCGGGCTCGAAGACGAGCGGACGGTGTTCCGGCGCTACAAGGCGCGCCGCGCCACCGAGCGCGAGTACCTGCCGGAGCCCGCGGCGGCGCTGCCGGCGTCGTTCGCGTCGCAGGCGCGATACCCGGCGTGACCGGCCGCGTGCGAGCGGCAACGGCCTATTTCTTCCGCCTCGACCACCAGCGGTGAGCCAGCGCGTAGGCGCCGCCCAGCACCAGAAGTACGACGGCCACCACCTTGAGGTGGCGGTGGGCCGCCTCGAGGGCCGATTCCCACGCCGGGCCCACGTACCAACCGAGGCTCATGAAGGTCAGCGCCCAGATGGCCGCGCCGGCATACGCGAAGCGCGCGAACACCGGAACCGGCAGCCGCGACGATCCGGCGACGATCGCCGTGAAGTGTCGTACGCCGGGAATGAAGTAGCCGAAGGTCAGCAGCCACCGCCCGGAGTGCTCGAACCAACCTTCGACGCGCGCGAGGTCCGCGCGCGTCACGTGGATCCACTTGCCGAAGCGATCCACCACGCCGAGGCCGAGCGTGCGCCCGATGACGTAGCTGAGCGTGATGCCCCCCATGCTGCCGCAGATCGCCGCCGCATAGGCCGTCGCAAAGTGCAGGCTGCCGTCGCGCACCAGAACGCCGGCGACGGTCAGCAGCGTTTCGTCCGGGACCGGCAGGCCGAACACGCCGAGGAACAGCAGCACGAAGAGCGCGGCAGGGCCGTAGGCGTGAAGCCAGTGCAGGAGTTCGGGCGGCACGGGCGATTCAGCCGACCGTCACCAGGGGCGGACCGAGCACGTCCGGGCGCGGCCGCACCCCAAGTCCGGGTTCAATCGAGGCCGCCATCCGGCCGTTCACGCGCTGTGGCGCGCCGTCGGCGGTCGACAGCGTCACGTAGCTGTTGAAGTCGGTGGTGGTGAACAGCCATTCGGTCGGCGTGCTCTGCGCGAGGTGGGCGATCGCCGCCGTGGTGACGTCGCCGCCCCAACTGTCTTCGATCGTCATCGCGATTCCCATCGACACGCACAGATCGCGCGCCTGCGCGGTGCGCGTCAGCCCGCCGAGCTTGCTGATCTTCAGATTGACGACGTCCATCGCCAGATCGGCGCGGGCGCGCAGCAGCATGTCGAGGCCGTCGACGTTTTCGTCGAGCACGAAGGGGTGCGGGATGTGGCGGCGGACGCTCAAGCACTCCTCATAGGTCAGGCACGGCTGCTCGATATAGACGTCCACGTCGCGCACCGCCTTGGCCACGCGCATCGCCTCGTGCTGCGTCCAGCCGGTGTTGGCATCGGCGACGAGCCGATCGCCAGGGTGCAGCGTCGCGGCGACGGCGCGGATGCGCTCGACGTCGACGTCGGGATCGCCGCCGACCTTCAGCTGGAAGCGGCGATAGCCCTCGGCGCGGTAGCCGGCGACGCGCGCCGCCATCGCGTCGGGCGTGTCCTGCGAGATCGCGCGGTACAGGCGGACGTCTTCCCCGTAGCGGCCGCCGAGCAGCTCGCAGACTGGCAGTCCGGTGGCCTGGCCCAGGATGTCCCAGCAGGCGATGTCGATGCCGCTCTTCACGTAGGGGTGCCCTTTCAAGGCCGCGTCCATGCGGCGATTGAGCTTCCCGAGTTCGCGCGGATCCGCGCCGATGAGATGCGGTCCGAGCTCGCGGATCCCGGCGCGCACGCCCTCGGCATACGCCGGCAGATAGAAGGGACCAAGCGGGCACACTTCGCCGTGGCCGGCGAGACCGGCGTCGGTTTCGACCCGGACGATGGTGCTGTCGAAGACGCTGACCCCCTTGCCGCCGGACCATTTGTAGGAGCCCTCGTGGAGTGGAAGTTCCACCCGGTAGGCGAGGATGCGAGTGATCCGCATGCGTTCTGGTAGAATAGTGCTTCCGTCGCGGCCCTAAACACCGTCGTTTTGTGGCCGTCGCGGAGTTCTCGCCTCAGCCGGCGTAGCTCAGTTGGTAGAGCAGCTGATTCGTAATCAGCAGGTCCTCGGTTCAAGTCCGAGCGCCGGCTCCAATCAAATCAATCACTTAGCCCTGACGCTTGCTCCCCGAGTTGCTACCAACTCGGGGCCAGTTCGTAGTACGTCGCTCGGATTACGCTCCAGTCATTTCCAGCGGTTTCAACCACACCCTTGTCGCTCGATCTGGATGAGGGCGAAGGTCCGCCAAATTGACTGGCACCGGCCCAACCGGCACTCTGATCGTGTTCGCAATGGTCGCGCCGTTGCCTCCGACTGAGAAGATCACCAAATGCCACGACGACGGATTCCGATTAACCCTATCCCCCGCCGGCTCGGCCACCGCAAGCGTGGGGACAACGCCATAGACGCGCAACAGCGGCGACCCCGCGGTGAGGTTGAGACGAGCGCCGAACGTCGCGTGGTTGCGCTCCGCCTACGAAGGGCGGGCGCTGCCAGCTCGGACCTTTGGCCAGAGGCCCGCGGTCATCGCGTCGAACCGCTGGAGCTCCAAGTCGCGCAGCTCCTTGGCCTCTTCGACCGTCTGCTCACGGAGGGCGGCCAGTTCGGCCCGGACGTCGGCGTACGCGGTCGCCACGTCGACGGCGAGCTGCCGCGCAACCTCGCGATACGAGGGTGTCGTCCGTGCGTACGGGATTGGTCACGCCAGGCCAGACACCTTCGGCTAATCGAGCCCAGAGGAACGGGGAGCCGCCGGGAACACTTAGAGACTTGGCATTAGCGGCGCGCGCCCGAAGGTCGCGCGCCGCCCGTCGTCTAGTTTCCGCCGCGTCCGCGGCCGTAGTAGTCGTGATAGTGGTGTCCGTTCCGGTCCACGCCCCGGTCCGCGACGCCCACGTCAAGAGGCTGCTCGAGGCGGAACTGCATCACCGTTCCGCGAGGCACCCGAACCGACTCCCCGCGCGCACTGCCTCCCCGGATCGTGCCGATGATCGAGCCGATGAAGTCGCGACCGCCGGCGGTTCCGACAACCCGCTGCGGATCGGTCCTCACTGCGTAGCGCTGGCCGTTCACCGAGACCGATTCGAGGTCGAGCAGCATCTCGCCAGGCCGCGAATTCCGAACGATCAACTCGACCTGCGATCCTCGAGGAAGCGCCAGACGCCCATTGTCGCCGGGAACGTCGCGATCGACGACCGCGGTGAACACCCGGTAGTCTTCGCGCGTGGCGGCAACCGACTCGGTCAGACGCACCGGGAGTGTCATGCCCGGATCGAGCCTCGTGATCGCCACGCGGTCCCTGTCGCCTTGCCGATCCCGATCGCCCTGCGCAAGCGCGCCTGACGCTGAAACGCCTAGCCCAAGCAGCACGACACCGAGGATGCGTTTAGCTCGACGGGAGGTGCCGATGAGATCGTAAGTGGATGTCATTGATGCCTGTCCTTTCTACCAGAAGGGACTGCAACGATCGGACCCGATCTGACTCATCCGCTTGGCCAGCGGCAATCGCAGAGTTCTCCCGCGACACGGTGACCGCACCGGCTCGGCGCGAGGCGGTGCGGGAGAGGTGACGCAAGACCTGAGCGAGCGACGGGCCTTGACAGTCGTGCGCATGAGCGCGGCGACCCTGCGCTACGTGCCGCGGCCGGATCCCGACCCGGGCCGCTGGGGCTCACCATTTTCTTGCGACCACCGCCTTGAGCGCCTAGATGTCTAAGGTCTGCTCGGCGATGATCTGCTTCAGCCGGCGATTCTCGTCCTCGAGCGTCTTTAGCCGCTGCATCTCACTAAGCTCCACCCCACCGAACTTGGCATTCCAGCGGCAGTAGGTCTGCTCCGTGGTCCCATACGTGCGGCACAGGTCGGCCGCCTTCTGGCCGGCTTCGCCCTCGCGAACGATCTTCAGAATCTGTTCGTCGGTGAATTTGCTCCGCTTCAGCGGATTATCGAGGGCAGCTCGCTGTCCGCCGAGGTGAGCTTCGGCGACGAATTACAATCGCGCCTTGACCTTGCAACGGTTACAAGGTCTACCGTGGACTGAGGAGCGTGACCGTGCTATTCATGTGCCCTTTGTTACTAGCGGTGTTCGCGAGCGCCCAGCACGCGGCGAATGACCATGGTGCCTTGGTGATGGGCTTCGACCAGGAGAAGACCGTGCACCATTTCTACTTGTACGACGATGGCGGCGCGATCGACGTGAGTGTGAAGGATGCCACCGACACCAAGAACCTGGCCGCGATCCGGTCCCACCTCCCGCACATCGCCATGATGTTCGAAGGCGGAGATTTTGACGCGCCGATGCTCGTGCACGATACGCAGAACGTGCCAGGCACATCGGCGCTGGCGAAGATGAAGGACCGCGTCTCGTACACGTACATCACGACACCGAACGGCGGCAGGGTAAACATCGCGACCACCGACGAGGCTGCGCGGACCGCGATTCACGACTTTCTGCGGTACCAGATCCGGGAGCATCACACCGGTGATCCGATGACCGTATCGCCCCGCCGATGACTGATGCGTGGATCGGCCCGCGTGCGCTCGCAGACGCCGGGGGCGTCAGCACGAGCACGTTGCGTCACTATGAGCGGTTGGGTCTTTTGCCGCCTGCCGGCCGGACGCACGCAGGCTATCGACGTTACCTGCCCGGTGCGCTCGATCGCGTGCGCCTCATACAGCGGGCTCTCGTCATCGGTTTTTCCCTGAAGGATCTGGCAGCCGTCCTGCATCGCCGTGACCAAGGCGCTGTTCCGTGCCAGCAGGTTCGGGCACTCGTCGGGAAACGCCTAGCTGGACTGGAGCAGCGGCTTCAGGATTTGGCCGCGCTCCGAGAGGAGATGCAGGTCTTGCTGAATGAATGGGACGAGCGACTCGCTACAACGCCCGCGGGAAGACCAGCGCGGCTGTTGGACATGTTGGAGCTGCACCCGTCGTTGGATGGCCCCGCTCGGGCTCTCGTCTCCGGCACCTCCTCGCCTCCAGTCCGGTCAGAGCAGGGACGGCGTCTCGCTGTCGAGCAGGCGGGCACAGACCGGAGACGTTAGTCGAAGAGCCGCTCGGGTGAAGACTGGGGGTCGAGTGAGTGTCTCGGCTCGCTCGGGCTGAAATGCTGGGGGTGGCTCCTCCTCCTCCATCGTGAGCCCAACTTCACTCATGGATTTGTCTGATGCCTATGTACTTCCACTGACTGTCGTATATGTCGGCGGTCTCGAAACCGGCTTGCATCATTTTCGTGTCCTCCACGCCGTAGGACGATCCAAGCGTCACGACGTACAGCGTGTAGCTGGATCGCTTTTCGAGCTGCTTGGCGTCGAAGGCTGCTGCCGCTTTCGTGCAAATCGCCTTGTCCGACACCAACACGACCTGCGACGGCGTGACACTCGCCAGCCCCATGGTGGTCTTTTCCACTGTGCCGCCCATGTCCGTCTTCCCGACAAAAGCCTTGAGTTCTGCGATGAGCCGATCGCTCCTCGCGTCCTTGGGCGCACAGCTTCCGGTAACGGCTGAAGCACCGGTCGTGCCCGTCCGTGCGACCGTCGCACTCATCATGAGCACAGCCATCACGAGGATCAGCGCCCTCTCGCGTCGTGGTGACCTTTCCTTCGCCGACGAGCAGACGACGGTACTTCTCACATCGGTCATCAGTCCCTCGCGTGTCTTGGGGACGAGGCGGCCATCCCCTTCTTGTTCTTCATATGTTCGCACTTTTCTGTTCGGATGCCGGCGTACGCACTGAGGCAGGCGCCCGTGGATCGCAGCACGACGCGGCCCAGCCCGCATGGTCGGCCGTCGCTTAGACTCTTGCCCGACGGATCGACTAGGCTGATCGACAGAGCCGCCGTGCAGTCGGGGGTCCCGATCCACAACACATCACCTGCCTGTGACTCCGGGAGATTGGCGTCGAGGCGCATGGGTGGGCTGGAAGGACGAACGACGCCAGGTCCGTCATCCCCAGTTCACGATCGGCTGATATGGTCCAACAGATGTCGGATTGGAATCGACCAGCGCCCGAGCGCGATTGCGCCGACTGCGGAGCCGCCGGCGGCATGAAGCTACAGAACGTCGTCGGGACCACACCGATAAACATCCCACTGCTCTACGTGTGCATCACGTGCGGGACGACGCTGACGATCCCGCCGCCGCGCAGTCCTGTTCTCGGCAGTTAGCGCGCGTCATTGAACCGTCGATCCTTCTCGCCGATGAGCCCCGACATCGCCGCGCATGCGCATCGCGTGACCTCGATTCGCGACGGAGAAGTGGAGCGCGACGTCCAACGCTCGGCTTGAGAGGATCGCTTCCTTCTCATGGTCAGCTCAGCGTCTGTTGTCCTTCGGTCCGCGAATTGCAGTCGCGCCGCCTCACGCCTGTCATCAGGCAAGCGGTTCGCGAATTCGGCCCTTCGTCTTCTTGATTGTGGCTGACGACGGACCGGTTCGCCATGACCGCCTTCGGCGGGTGGAACGTCAACGTGGGGGCGTCCGACGCACTGGCGATCGTGTTGACGACAGGCGCCGATGGCAACTACGGCTGGAGCACGGCGTGCTGCTACTCGGGCGGAGAGATGTTCCTGTCGCGCGGTTCGGGCTTCACGCCCGCGGATGTGAACACCGGCAGCGGGTTCGGGGACTTCATGTTCCGCACCTACGTCGATCCGATCGAAGGCGGCGCGACCACTCCCGAACCGAACAGTCTGCTGCTGCTCGGGACCGCTGCCGCGGCCGCGCTGCTCTACTGCACGCGGCGCCCGTCCTTTGAATAGATAAAGCCGCGCGCGCCGGATCGCCGCCTTGCCGGCGGCCATGAAGGGGATGCTGACGGAGTGGCCGCAACAGCTAGCGCCGCTCCAGGAACCCTCTGCCTTCGAAGATCGCTGGCATCGCCTTGTCGATGCGCGCCAGACGCGTCGCCGGCTGCTTGGCCGCTGCGAAGTGGTAGAGGTATCCCCGTTGCCGCCCCGGCGTCAGCGCGTCGAAAGCGCGCTTGAAACGAGGGTTCTTTCCGAACCGCTCCGTCAACTCCTCGGGAACCGGATAGTCAGAGGTCTTCTTCGGCTCCAGCCGCAGCCCCGCCTCCTCGACGGCGATGGCCTCGCGCACGTAGGCCTTGATGGTCGGCGCCTTCGCCATGATGTCCTTGACGCTGGTGAACTTCATCACCCGCGCGGCGTGCACCTGACCGAGCTGCACCAGCACTTTCCTGGGATCTTTCAGCAGCGCGCCCTGAAAGAAGCCGAGCCCGAAGTAGTCCTTGAACCCCTGCATGATGACGATGTTCTTCCCCGCCACCGTGTAGGTGGGTTTCCCCCACTTGCGCTCCTCGTTCATGGCCAGGCCGGCGAGCACGCGTCGCATCTCCGCGATCTCCGCCCTCCAGCGCTCGCGATACACCATCTCCATGGCAGCATCAATCCTCGACAACGCGGCCGTTCCTTGTCAATCCAAACGTGCGAGGCGGGGACGGGCAGTGCAGATGGGAAGCCTGGGCGCCCGGAATCGGCTCAACGCTCGCGCAGGCGTCGACGGCGCGTCGTCACGAGGCGCTACTCGACGATGATGCGGCCCTGGTAGAGCGGGTTGAACTCGTCGATGTGATCGTGGTACCCGCACGTGCGCACGAGGTTGAGCGCACCGGTCTGCCCGCTGCCGCCGGTGCCGAGAACCCCGACCTCGTTGACGCCTGGACAATCGGTGTGAATCTGCACCGGATCGGATGTGATCTGGTGAGGCTTCGCGTCGTTGTTCACAAACTGCACGTGCCCCCACGCCTTGATGTGGACCTCTTTCGGCGTCACGCCTGTCGCCGAGATCGTGACGGTCGCATCGGCCGGCGTATCCGGAGATGCTGGACCGGATCCGCAGCCGTGAACCGCGAACACGCAGACGAGCGCGATGAACGCATGGGGACCGCGCAGGCGGGACACGGGGCGAACGGCGTCGGGAGACTGCGTTCTCATCAGCACGCAATCACGCACGCGGCTGGTTCTTCGCAGGGTACTCGGGCCTCGGCCCCGGGTCCGGGTCGGCGGTGCGCCGCGCATCTCGGACCTTGTCGCTGAGGCGCTCGGCCTCCACGCCGAGCGCCTCAGCGCTCTGGCGCAGGCGCCGGTTCTGTTCACGCAGCAGTCGGAGAAGCGCTTCGTACACCTGGAAGTCGTACATGTCGCAATCCCACACGAGCAACGGCGCGGCGCCCGTCTCCGCAAGCAATGGACTCTCGCCGGGAGACCCATTGTGCCGCAAATCGGAGGCTCGTGCGCGGCTGGATCACGTATCTGCAATCCGGCTGCGCATCGGTGCCATCGCGCGCAGGTCCTCGCCGTCCACCCAATACGGCTGAGGTATCCACCGCTCCCGTAATCGGCCCTCCGATCTGTCAGTCCTTTTCTACGACATCGCTCGAAAATCGCGGTGTTTCCGCGCCGGCGCCGTGGCGATCGTTTTGCCATTTCGAGACGCATCCATGAAGTCTTCGCGCGTCGCGTTCCAGATGATGGCCGTCCTGTGTGTGGCTGCGCCCGCGTGGGCGCAAACGCCTGTGGTGGCCGGCCTGTACCAGGCGGTCATCGATCGCGTCACTTACCAGAAGCCGGCGCTCCCGGTGCTGGGCGCGGCCGGGTCCTCTTTTCAGGACCCCGTCTTCAAGTCGACGCTGGGACGCCTGACCGACGCCGCCACGCGTCCGGGCTCGCCGAACCGCTCGTATCGCACGCCGTCGAGCCCACATCAGAATGCCTGGAGCGTCAACAGCCACTACTTCTACGTCGTCGGAAGCGGCGGCGTCGGACCGATTCCCTTCGCTTTCGACGCCTCGACTGGGACGGCGCGGCGGATCCAGCCGACCACGACCGGCGATGGCGGCCTGGTCCTGAAGTTCTACGTCGAACCGCAGTTCAGTTACGTCAACGATTCGATCATCTACGGCAGCTATAGCGGCACCGGCTCGACGCTGCACACGATCGACCAGTACGACTTCTCCACCGGCCTCTATACCCGTCTGCTCGATCTCGACACGCTCGAACCGGGCCTGACCGACACCTACATCGGCGGAATCGCCTCGAGCGGCGGCGGCACGGAATGGATCGAAACGTTCTTCGGCGGCACCTCGCAGGACCATCATCACTACGCCGTCGTATTCGATCGCGCCAACCCGCAGAGCCGGCATGTTGTCGACACCTTGGCCTCGACGATCGACGGGCAGCCCGCGCCGATCACGCTGAACTTCAGCCTGCACCACGCGATGATCGACCGGAGCGGCCGCTATGTGATGCTGTACCCGAGTTCGGCCGATCAGGCCGCGCCGCGCTACGCCGCCCAGGAGTACCTGTGGGACGTGCTGAGCGGGGCGATCACGGAGCTGGGCACCGCGGCGCGACCCTACGGACACGACGCCTTCGGCTATGGGGTGCTGGCCAACCAGGACTGTTGCACGACCACTTCCTGGGACGCGGCGCAGTGGCAGTTCCGCTCGCTGGCGGCGCCGTTCTCGACGCGGGACCTGATCGCCACGGTGATGCAGCCGAAAGAGGTCTACTTGTCCGATCACACCACGTGGAACAACGCGCTGCCCGGCGCGCTGACGCCGGTTTTCAGCGGGCTCTATCGCTACGGCACCACCGCTTCTGCCTGGCGCGCCTGGGACGACGAAATCATCGCGATCCAGACCGACGCCGGGGCCGGCGTCAACCCGACGGTGTGGCGCTTCGCGCACCATCGCAGCAACGTCGCCTACGATGGCGACGCGACGCGCACCGCCTTCTGGTATGAGCCCCGCCCCAACGTGTCGCCCGACGGCAAATGGATCCTGTTCACCTCCAACTGGGAGAAGACGCTCGGCACCGATCCGGTGGGCGATTCCGGCACGGCGTCGCGCCAGGACGTCTTCCTCCTCCGGCTCTCGCCCGGCGGCACCGTGCCGCCCAAGCCGCAGGGCCTTCGGCTCGTCGCCAGCGGATTGCCTCGCTAGAGACCCGCGCTCGTCCCCCTTTCATTGTTTTGTCACCCCTTTCCCCGTACGATTACCCGCGCGCCTGAAATCGGACGTCTGGCTCCGTCGTAGATCAAGGGGCCGCTATATCCGAAGGAGTAGGGGCGTTCGGGAGGTCTAGAGCGTGAGCAGCTGGACGGCGGTTCTCGGGTGTGGTGCGGTCGTACTATCCATGGCCGGTGCTGCCGGTTGCGGGTCGTCGAGCGCGGCGGCGGGCACGGGCGGAGGTGGCGGCCGCGCCGGCCGGGGCGGTGGCGGCGGTGGCGCCGTGCCGGTCGTGATCGGGCGTGCCTCGCAGAAGGACGTCCCCGTCGATCTCTCCGCCATCGGCAACGTCGAAGCCTTCGCGACCATCAGCATCCGGGCGCAGATCACCGGCACCCTCCAGGACGTGAAATTCCACGAGGGGGATTTCGTGAAGGCAGGGCAACTGCTCTTCACGATCGATCCGCGGCCCTATCAGGCGTCGCTGCACCAGGCCCAGGCCAACCTGGCCCGCGATCAGGCACTGCTCGCTCAGGCCGAGGCGCAGCTGACGAAGGACGTCGCCAACGAGCAGTACTCGTCGGCGGAGGCGCAGCGCCTGACGTCGCTCAACGAGCGCGGCCTCGTGCCCAAGGACCAGACGGAGCAGGGCAAGGCCTCGGCAGCGGCCAACAGCGCCACCGTCAACGCCGACAAGGCTGCGATCGAAGGGGCGAAAGCGCAACTCGTCGCGCAGCAGGCGGCCGTCGAGAGCGCGACGCTTCAGCTCGACTACACGCAGATGAAATCGCCGATCGAGGGCCGCACCGGGAATCTGATGGCCAAGGCGGGCAATCTCGTCACGGCGAATTCGACCGAACTGATCACGATCACCCAGGTCACACCGGTCTACGTCACGTTCTCCCTGCCGGCGGAACACCTCAGCGAGGTGAAGCCGGTGGGCGTGGGGACGGCGCTGCCCGTGTCGGCGACGCCGCAGACCGCCGGTGCCGAGGCCGCGAAGGGGACGCTGACCTTCATCGACAACGTGGTCGACCCCTCCACCGACACCATCAAGCTCAAGGCGACGTTCGCGAACGAGGACCGCCGGCTGTGGCCCGGGCAGTTCGCGCGGGTGAGCCTGCGTGTCTCCACGATCGATCACGCGACGGTGGTGCCGTCGGAAGCGGTGCAGCTCGGTCAGGACGGCCAGTTCGTGTTCCTCGTAAAGAGCGATCAGACTGTCGAGCAGCGGCCGGTCAAGGTCGGCCAGGCGGTCGACCAGGACATCGTCATCCTCGCGGGCCTCAAGCCTGGCGACGCGGTGGTGACCCAGGGCCAGCTGCGGCTGGAGCCGGGCACCCGCGTCACCCGCGCCGACCCGCGCACGGGTGAAGCGTCGCCCAACGGCGGACGCGGGGGGCGCGGCGGCAAGAACGGCGGCGGCCGCGGCGGCGGCAGGAGCGGCGAGGCCGGCGATGCCGGCCGCGGCAGCGGCCCGCTGTGAACCTCTCCGAGACCTTCATCCGGCGGCCGATCGCGACCAGCCTGATCATGGCTGGCATCGCCATGTTCGGCGTCGTCGCCTACCGCGCGCTGCCGGTGAGCGACCTGCCCCAGGTCGAGTTCCCGACGCTGAACGTCTCGGCGAATCTGCCCGGCGGCGATCCGGGGACGATGGCGTCGGCGGTGGCGAGCCCGCTCGAGCGGCAGATGACGACCATCGCCGGCATCGACTCGATGGTCTCGAGCAGCGGCAGCGGCAATACCAACATCACGCTGCAGTTCGATCTCGGCCGCAACATCGACAGTGCCGCCGTCGACGTGCAGACGGCGATCGCCGCCGTCATGCCGATGCTGCCGACGACGATGACCTCGCCGCCGTCGTTCCGGAAGAACAATCCGAACGACCAGCCGATCCTGATGCTCAACTTGACGTCGCAGACGCTGCCGATGCCGGTCCTCGACGACTACGCGGAGAACGTGGTGGCGCCGCGCATCTCGATGGTCAGCGGCGTGTCGCAGGTGCAGGTGCAGGGCTCGGCCAAGTATGCGGTGCGGGTGCAGCTCGATCCCGACAAGCTGCACGCGCAGGGCATCGGGCTGAACGAGATCACGTCGGCGATCACCAACTGGAACGTCAACCTGCCGACCGGCCAGCTCTACGGCCCCGGCCAGACCTACAACCTGCGCGCCGCCGGCCAGCTCGACGACGCCGCCGCATATCGACCGGTGGTCATCGCCTACCGCAACGGCGCGCCGATCCGGCTGTCGCAGGTGGCCAACGTCATCGACAGCACCGAAAGCGTTTTCAACGCGGCCTGGTACTACACCAAGGACAACGGGACGCCGACGTCGCGCCGCGCCATCACGTTGATGGTGATGCGCCAGCCCGGCACCAACACGATCGACGTCACCGATCGCGTGCGCGCGCTGCTGCCGTCGTTCGAGTCGCAGCTGCCGCCCGCCGCGCACCTGACGGTCCGGCAGGATCGGTCGAAGACGATCCGCGCCGCCTTCGGCGACATCCAGATCACGATGCTGATCACGCTGGCGCTGGTGGTCGGCGTCATCTTCCTGTTCCTGCACAACGCCTCGGCGACGCTGATCCCGGCGCTGGCGTTGCCCTTCTCGATTCTGGGCACCTTCGCGATCATGGAGCTGCTCGGCTTCAGCCTGAACAACCTGTCGATGATGGCGCTGATTCTGTCGATCGGCTTCGTCGTCGACGACGCGATCGTGATGCTCGAGAACATCGTGCGCCACATGGAGCACGGCGCCGACGCGCTGACCGCGTCGCTCGACGGCTCGCGCGAGATCGGCTTCACGATCATCACGATGACGACGTCGCTGGCGGCGGTGTTCATCCCGGTGCTGTTCATGACCGGCGTCCTCGGCCGCCTGTTTCGCGAATTCGCGGTGACGATCACCGCGGCGATCCTGATCTCCGGCGTCGTCTCGGTGACGCTGACGCCGATGTTGTGCAGCCGCTTCCTCTCGGTGACGGCGCTGCACGCCAAGACGGGGTTGGCCGGCGCCCTCGAGCGCGCCTTCAGCCTGCTGCAGCGGCTCTACGAGCGCAGCCTGACCGTGGTGCTGCGGCATCGCCCGCTCATGCTCGGCGTGTTCGTGGCGGTGCTCGCCGCGACCGTGCAGATGTACCGCATCATCCCGACCGGCTTCATCCCAGACCAGGACAACGACACGCTGTTCGTCAGCCTGCGCGCGGCGCAGGGGACGTCGTACTACGACATGGTCGACTGGACGCGGAAGATCGCCGACATCGTCATCAAGAATCCCAACGTCGATTCCTTCCTCGCGTCGGTGATGGGCGGCTCGGCCAACAACTCGCGGATCCAGGTGCAGCTGACGCCGCGCGCGACGCGCCAGATGACGGCGCAGCAGCTCGCGCAGCAGATTCGCGCCGACACCAGCCGCTTCGCCGCCTTCCGTACCTTCGTCACGCTGCCGCCGGCGATCCAGATCGGCGGCCGCATGGGCAACCAGAACTACAGCCTGATGATGCAGAGCCTGGACCACGACGAGCTCTACGCCTGGGGGCCGAAGGTCGAGCAGGCGATCGCCGACGAAGTGAGCGAAGTGCAGGACGTCTCGACCGACATGGAGATGAAGAGCCCGCGCGTCGACCTGACCATCGATCGCGACAAGGCCGCCGCGCTCGGGCTCAACGCCACCCAGATCGAGAACACCCTGTCGACCGGCTTCGGCTCGACGTGGGTGTCGACGATCTACGGCCCGGCGAGCCAGTACCGCGTGCTGCTCGAGCTCGAGCCCCAGTACCAGTCGCAGGCCGACTCGCTGAAGAACGTCGCCTTCAAGACGTCGAACGGCGACGTCGTGCCGCTCGAGTCGGTCGTCAAGTACAAGGACTCGGTCGGGCCGCAGTCGATCAATCACTCGGGGCAGCTGCCGTCGGTCTCGGTCTCGTTCGGCCTCAGGCCGGGCGTCTCGCTCGGCCAGGCGACGGCGCACGTCAAGCAGGTCGCCGACCGCATCCTGCCGGCGACGGTCACCACCAGCTTCGAGGGCTCGGCCAAGGTCTTCCAGCAGTCGATGAGCAACCTCGGCCTGCTGCTGTTCGTCGCGATCGGCGTCGTCTACATCGTGCTCGGCGCGCTCTACGAGAGCTACATCCACCCGATCACCATCCTCTCGGGCCTGCCGTCGGCCGGCCTCGGCGCGCTGGTCACGCTCTATCTGTTCGGCAACGAGCTGAACATCTATTCGTTCGTCGGCCTCATCCTGCTGATCGGCATCGTCAAGAAGAACGCGATCATGCAGATCGACTTCGCGCTCGAGGCCGAACGCAAGCACGGCAAGGCGCCGGCCGAGGCGATCCACGAAGGCTGCCTGATCCGCTTCCGCCCGATCATGATGACGACGATGGCGGCGCTGCTCGGCGCGGTGCCGATCGCGCTCGGCTACGGCGCCGGCGGCGAGGCCCGCCGTCCGCTCGGCCTCGCCGTGGTTGGCGGCCTGGTCGTGTCGCAGCTGATCACGCTGTATCTGACGCCGGTCGTCTACACCTACCTGGCGACGATCTTCAAGACCAGTCGGATCCAGGACACCGCGGTCGCTCACTCATGAACATCTCCGAAGGATTCATCCGCCGTCCGATCGCGACCAGCCTGCTGATGGCGGCGATCGCGCTGTTCGGCGTTGTCGCCTATCGCGCGCTGCCGGTCAGCGACCTGCCCAACGTCGACTTCCCGACCCTGCTGGTGACGGCGCAGCTGCCTGGCGCCGGACCGGAGACGATGGCCTCGTCGGTGGCGACCCCGCTCGAGAACCAGTTCTCGATGATCGCCGGCCTGCAGGGCATGACCTCGGTGAACTCGCTCGGATCGACGCAGATCACGCTGGAGTTCGACCTCAACCGTCCGCTCGACGGCGCCGCTGTCGACGTGCAGTCGGCCATCACCCAGGCGTCGCGGCTGCTGCCGCAGGGGATGCCGACGCCGCCGACCTTCACCAAGGTGAATCCGGCCGACCAGCCGATCCTGTATCTGGTCATCACCTCGTCGACGATGCCGGCGTGGCAGCTCGACGAGTACGCCGAGACGCGCATCGCGCAGCGGATCTCGATGATCAGCGGCGTCGCGCAGGTGCAGGTGCTCGGCAGCGAGAAGTACGCGGTGCACGTGCAGCTCGATCCGCATGCGCTGGCGACGCGGCAGATCGGCATCAACGAGATCGAGACGTCGCTCAAGAACTGGAACGTCAACGTCCCGACCGGCACCATCGTCGGCCCGCACCGCGCCTTCACCCTGCAGGCGACCGGGCAACTGACCAGCGCCGAGCAGTACAAGTCGATGATCGTCGCCTACCGCAACGGCGCGCCGATCCGGCTGGATCAGCTCGGCACAATCGTCGACGGCGTCGAAGACCAGCGGACCGGCTCGTGGCTCTACACCAAGGACGGCACGCAGCGCGCCATCACGCTCGGCATCCAGCGCCAGCCCGGCACCAACACCATCGCGGTCGCCGACGCCGTCAAGGCGCTGCTGCCGCAGTTCCGCGCCGAGCTCCCGGTCAGTGTGCACATGGACGTCCTCTACGATCGCTCCGACACGATTCGGGACTCGTATCGCGACGTCCAGTTCACGATGGCGCTGACGCTGGCGCTGGTCATCTTCGTCATCTTCGTGTTCCTGAGAAACGTCTGGGCCACCGTCATCCCCAGTCTCGCCCTGCCGTTCTCGATCATCGGCACGTTCGCGGCGATGTACATGCTCGGCTACAGCCTCGACAACCTGTCGATGATGGCGCTCATCCTGTCGGTCGGGTTCGTCGTCGACGACGCGATCGTCATGCTCGAGAACGTCTACCGGCATGTCGAGGACGGGGAGGATCCGTTGACCGCGTCGCTGGTCGGATCGCGCGAGATCGGCTTCACCATCGTCTCGATGACGCTGTCGCTGGCGGCGGTGTTCATCCCGGTGCTCTTCATCTCGGGCGTGCTCGGTCGGTTGTTCCGCGAGTTCTCGGTGACGATCTGCGTGGCGATCCTGATCTCGGGCGTCGTCTCGGTGACGCTGACGCCGATGCTGTGCAGCCGTTTCCTGCGCCGGCCGTCGTCGCACGGCCCCGGCAACCGCTGGGCACGCGCCTCGGAGGCCGGCTTCGACTGGCTCCTCGCGCACTACGATCGGACGCTCCAGATCGTGCTGCGCCACCGCCGCGCCACGATGGTCGCGTTCGCCGGCGTGCTCGCCGGCACGGTGGCGCTGTTCATCGTCGTGCCGAAAGGCTTCATCCCCGATCAGGACACCGACCAGATTGCGGTGACGACCGAAGCGGCGCAGGGCACGTCGTACGATCGGCTGGTCGAATATCAGGACGCCGTGGCCAAGGTGTTCAACCGCGATCCGAACGTCGAAGCGCTGGTCTCGACCATCGGCGGCGCGGCCGCGCAGACACTCGGCGGTCCCAACCTCGGGCAGATCGTCGTCCACCTGAAGCCGAGGAGCGAGCGCCGCGAGCTGGCCGGCCAGATCATCGAACGCCTGCGTCCCGAGCTCGACGCCGTCGTCGGCATGCAGACCTTCGCGCAGAACCCGCCGACAATCCGGATCGGCGGCGAGATCAGCAAGAGCCTGTATCAGTTCTCGATGCAGTCGCCCGATCGCCCGCTGCTCTACGCGACCGCGCGCACGCTGGAGTCCGAGCTGAAGAAGGAGCCGCTGCTCGTCGACGTCACCAGCGACCTCGAGGTGACGAGCCCGCAGGTCAACATCCAGATCGACCGCGACAAGGCGGCGGCGATGGGCGTCACGGCGAGCGCCATCGAGAACTCGTTCTACGACGCCTACGGCACCAAGTGGGTGTCGACGATCTACGGCGCGGTCAACGAATACAAGGTGCTGCTGGAGCTCGCGCCGCAGTTCCAGGCCGATCCCTCGGCCCTGTCGCTGCTCTATTTCAAGGGCACGACCGGCGCGGTGGTGCCGCTCGACACACTGGCCCACGCCTCGCAGGTGGTCGGGCCGCAGTCGGTCAGCCACTACGGGCAGCTGTCGTCGGTGACGGTCTCGTTCGGCCTGGCGCCTGGCGCGTCGCTCGGCAGCGCGCTGTCGCGCGTGGGCACGGTCGCGGCCGGCATCGTGCCGCCGACCGTCGGCGCGCAGTTCCAGGGAGCGGCCGCGGCGTTCCAGAATTCGATGGGCAACCTCGCGATCCTGCTCCTCATCGCCGTGATGGTCGTCTACATCGTCCTCGGCATCCTCTACGAGAGCTACATCCACCCGATGACGATTCTTTCAGGGTTGCCGTCGGCGGCATTCGGCGCGCTGGTCACGCTGCTGCTGTTCGGGATCGACCTGAACATCTACGCCTTCGTCGGCATGATCATGCTGATCGGCATCGTCGAGAAGAACGCGATCATGCAGATCGACTTCGCGCTCGAGGCCGAGCGCGGCGGCATGGCGCCCGAACAGGCGATCTACAAGGGCTGCCTGATCCGCTTCCGGCCGATCATGATGACGACGATGGCGGCGCTGTTCGGGGCGGTGCCGATCGCGCTCGGCTACGGCGCCGGCGGTGAGGCGCGGCAGCCGCTCGGGCTCGTGGTGGTCGGCGGCCTGATCTTCTCGCAGCTCGTGACCCTCTACCTGACGCCAGTCGTCTATACCTACATGGCGCAGGTGCAGCGGTGGCTGAAGCGCGG